>JAJQAD010000217.1 GCA_021204005.1 Clostridiales bacterium | reverse complement strand
AATACCTGAGACCGGGCTCATGTAAGCAAATTCCGCCGGTACAAAAAGGCCGAGCTGAAACAGCGCCTGTGCCATCCCCACTGAATAGGCAAAGATGGATTTTCCCCCGTGGTTCGGCCCGGTCACCAGATAAAAGCGCCCCTTTTCATCCAGCGTAAAGGAGTTCGAAACCACCGTCTTTTCCACCTCACGCAAAGCCAGGATAGGATTGTATACCTGCTTTAAGTCACACCGTTTTTCCTCCATGGACGCAATCTGCGGGCGGCACATGGGAAACCCCAGCTCCCGCATTTTCAGGATAAACTCTGTCCCCGCTGTCAGGAAACGGATATCGTCCAGCAGAGAGACAAAGGGCGCTGTGCTGACTTTATAATAATTCTGAATCAGCGGTTCAAAATCCCGGAGAGATTTTGTGAAAATGGTGCGGAGTGAATTCGAAATCCCGTGATTAAGCGCTTTCAGCTCTTCCCCGTGAAGCCCCCGCGCCAGCGGATAGAGCGTGGAAAGCAGCACTTTTCCATCGGAGGATTTTTTCTTTAACAGACGGTTCATCACCGTGCCCGGCCGGAATTCCTCCTGGTTGACAGATAAAATTCCCGCTTCCTTCGGCTGCAGGTTTTCATCCAGGTTCACGCCGATCGTGACACTTTTTAAATATCCGAAATCCATCTCGGTGCCGGCCAGCTCACGGGAAAGACTCTGATATTCCTCCCCCTTCACAATTTCCTGCACCTGCTCCCGAAAACACTGCATTCCCTCCGAGCGAAGATTGGCGGCGGAGAGCGCCCCGGAAAACAGTTCCACAATATCCCGGTACATCTCCAGGTAGCGCACGGAGCTTAACGCACTGTCCACGGAAAAATCACTGTCCATCGCCTTGCCTAAAGTATTAATATTGGAAATAGTCGTGACGGAATCCACAAATGCCTGATACAGCGGCGGATTTTCCACCAGATCCTCCACCACGGAGAGACGGTAATCCAGCACGGCCGGATCCATGGAAAAATAATTTTCCAGATGCAGATCGGAAAACCCCCGGTAGCTTTCCTGTTTGATCACTACCATATCGTCAATCTGTAGAGAATGGACAAAGGAATAATCTTTCATCCGTTGCTCTGCTGACGTATCATAGTCCGGCGGGTAGATAAGTCGAAAATTTTTCTTCATAGTGCCCTCTCCTTCATTTCACACCATTTTCTTCATTATATAGCAGGAAACGATGGAAAGCAAATTTTTTACAGAAGGGCTGCTTGCGAAACCACCCCCGCTATGTTAAGATAATTTTGGTTCATTTAAAAATTCTTAAAGGGGGCTATTATCATGTATCAGGACGAGTACAAGCGCTGGTTCGCAGCAGATCTGGAGGATGCAGACCTGAAGCCGGAGCTGACAAAAATCGAGGGCAATGACAATGAGATAAAGGAGCGCTTCGCCGTAGCCTTAAAGTTCGGCACCGCGGGGCTGCGCGGCGTGCTGGGAGCCGGCACGAACCGCATGAATATCTATGTGGTCCGCCAGGCGACTCAGGGACTGGCGAACTGGGTGAAAATGCAGGGCGGCACACAGACCGTGGCGATCAGTTATGACAGCCGTTTGAAGAGCGATATTTTCGCAAAGACCGCAGCCGGCGTGTTGGCTGCAAACGGAGTTCAGGTGCGCATCTATGATTCTCTGATGCCGGTACCGGCACTGTCCTTTGCCACCCGCTATTATCAGTGCAACGCAGGTATCATGGTCACCGCATCCCACAATCCGGCTCAGTACAACGGCTACAAGGCTTACGGACCGGACGGATGCCAGATGACCGATGATGCAGCCGCCATTGTATACGATGAGATTCAGAAAACAGATGTGCTGACCGGCGCTTCCTATATTTCCTTCTCGGAGGGCGTAGAGAAAGGTCTGATCCGCTTTGTAGGCGACGACTGCAAGGATGCTTTCTACAAGGCTATCGAAGACCGCCAGGTACGTCCCGGTCTCTGCAAGACCGCCGGGTTAAAGCTGGTGTACAGCCCTCTGAACGGTTCCGGCCTTGTTCCGGTGACCAAAGTGTTAAATGACATCGGCATCACCGACATCACCATCGTTCCGGAACAGGAGTACCCCAACGGATACTTTACCACCTGCAGCTACCCGAACCCGGAGATCTTTGCCGCACTTGAGTTCGGCTTAAAGCTTGCGGAGGAATCCGGCGCAGACCTGATGCTCGCCACCGACCCAGACGCGGATCGCGTAGGTATCGCCATGAAGTGTCCCGACGGCTCCTATGAGCTGGTCAGCGGCAATGAGGTGGGTGTCCTTCTTCTCGACTATATCTGCGCAGGACGGATTGAAAAAGGCACCATGCCTGCCAACCCGGTGGCCGTTAAATCCATCGTCTCCACCCCTCTGGCGGACGCCGTTGCGGCGCACTACGGCGTAGAGCTTCGCAGCGTACTGACCGGCTTTAAGTGGATCGGCGATCAGATTGCAGGCCTTGAGGCAAAGGGAGAAGTCGACCGCTTTATCTTCGGCTTCGAGGAGAGCTACGGCTATCTGGCCGGACCCTATGTCCGCGACAAGGATGCCGTCATCGCTTCGATGCTGATCTGCGAGATGGCCGCCTACTACCGCAGCACCGGCAGCTCCATCAAGCAGCGCCTTGAAGAAATTTACGCGCAGTACGGCCGCTACCTGAACAAGGTGGACAGCTATGAGTTCCCCGGTCTGACCGGCATGGACAAGATGAACAGCATCATGCAGGGGCTCCGCAACAATCCGCCGACAGAATTCGCCGGTGATAAGATTGTAAAGATTACGGATTACAAGAAGCCGGAGGAAACCGGCCTTCCCGCCTCCAATGTACTGATTTATGCTCTGGAGAGCGGCGCATCCGTGGTGATCCGTCCCTCCGGCACCGAACCGAAGATCAAGACCTACTTCACTACACTGGGCAAGGATCTCGTGGAAGCACAGGCACAGAAGGATACTCTGACAGAGGCGATCAAACCGCTGCTGGCCTAACTGCAGCATAGGGATTGCAATCGAGCAGAAGGCGACTTTTGCCTCATACTCGCCGCGCGGGGTGCGGACAGCACAGCTGTCATATTCCTTACCCACCCCTGCGCATCCTCACGGAGTGTTTTTACATCATAGGAAATTGTATACTTTAGCTCTTTATAACAACAAGGTCTTACTATGATATAAAAAAACAGCCAATCCGGGGAAATATATTTGTTTCCCGGGTTAGCTGTTTTTCTTTCATAAGCTGCGAAAATACCGCTCCCTTTTTCATAATCGCGCCCGCTTCAACACTGCCAGAAAATTCTTCCTCGCCTCATTCTGACGCAGCTCTTTTTTCAGCTTCTCACAGTCTCTCCCGGAATCCAGCACCTTATTGGAGTAATAATAGCGATTGGCAATCTTCCAGAATTTCTCCGGGTAGCTCATGCGCCCGTAGAGTTCCACCCAGTCGGCATCATTTAATACATGTACCCGGCTATACTCGCGCAGCATTTCCAGCCCCAGCGTCTCGCTCCACTCATGTTTTTCCAGACATTTCCGCAGAAAATTACTTAAATCCGACACCTGTGCGTCATAACCGGCATGTTCCATGTGAATCAGCGTCATCCCGCCGGACTCAATGACAACATTATGCTGATTGAAATCTCCGTGGCAGACGCCCATCGTGTGATCCGCAAAGATGCCCTCCTGCTCTTCCAGAAAGTGCAGAACTTTCTCCGACTGACAGATATACTCCGGGAAGCACCGCAGATACAGGAGTTCAAAATCACTCTTGTTTTTGCGGGAAGCAATGTATTTCTTTATTTTTCTGAGTTCCCGGTCCCTGCGGCAATACTTTTCATAAGCGGTCTCCGGCGAACTTTCAAACCTCAACTGTTGCTCTGCATCCCGACCGGGCTGCGCTTCTCTTTGCTCTGCCGCATTCAGTTCCCGGTCTTCACGTCCGCCTCCATCACAAAGACCATCGTACAAAATATCCCCTTCACAAGCTGCATGAAAGCCAGCCAGAAAGGAAACCGCCATCACCATATCCATCCTGCTTTTGACATCGCATTCCCGCCCTTTGATTCAGCGGTGAAAGGTGTATTTTGTACCGTCCACACCCTCCGTGATCAGTGCGTCCTCCTTATTTTTCAGCATATAATCACAGGAAATACGATGCTCCGTCAAAAAAGCTCCCAGCCGGTACAGGTACGCCGCCTTTTTCTCCTGCCCATGAAATTCTTTCAGTGCGAACAGGCCGGTGTCGGTCTCGCAGATCAGAATGCCCCTTCCCTTGTAAAACTTCTCTGTCGTCGCCTGCTGTTTTTCCAGAACCTGCTCCACCTTAAAATACACAAAAACACCCCTTCACATAAGAGTTCGCGCTTGCATGCGTCTTTTTCATCTTATGAAAAGGGGTGAGGAAGTATGCTTGCGGGCAAAAATTTTTGCCGCGTACAAAAAGCCTTAAACATTCCCATACAGATTTTCACGATACCTGCCCAGCAGGATCTCTTTCCGGTTCAGTTCCGGTTCATCCAGAACCTCCTGCAGCATAAGGTTTAAGACCCTTCCGATCTCCGGCCCGGGCGTCAGCCCCGCCTCAATCAGGTCAGAACCGGTCACCGCAAGATCTTTTAAGGAGAGACATTCCTCCTTCTCCTGAATGGCACGATAAATTCGCTCATACTCATCCAGATATTCGAGTTTTTCCTTTTTAAAGTAATCACTCTGCGCCAGAATATCCGCGCGCTTAACGGCAAACAAATCCGGATACTGGGCTTCCCCGTTGCGATAAATCGCGCGCCGCACATTCCGCTCGGTCAACGGCAAAGGACGGTCGTCGTGCGCCCGCACCAGAGCCTTGACCCGTGTGATCGTGTCGTTATCAAACTTCAGGCGGCGAAGAATCCGCCCGGTCATCTCCGCACCCAGTTTCGGATGTCCGTGAAAATGATCGATGCCATCCTCATCCTGCGTGATGCAATCCGGCTTCGCCACATCATGAAACAGCATGGTCAGGCGGAGCACCCTGTCCTGCGGCACCTCCGACAGAGACCAGATCGTGTGCTCCCCGACGGAACCGCAGTGATGCGGATTGTGCTGCGGCGTCCGCATCATCCGGGAAAATTCCGGCAGAATCACATCCGCCATGCCGGTCTCATAGACAGCGCGCATCTCCTCCGGATGCGGGGATGTCAGAAGCTTGACCAGCTCCATCTGAATCCGCTCCGCACTGATTTTAGAAAGATTACCCGCCAGGGATGTAATTGCCGCCCGGGTATCCGGATCCAGTTCAAACCCCAGCTGGGCGGCAAAACGCACCGCCCGCAGCATGCGCAGAGCGTCTTCCCTGAAGCGGTCCTCCGCCTTTCCGACACAGCGGATCACTCCCCGCTCAAGATCACCCATACCGTCAAAAGCATCGACAAATCCCGCTTCCTCATTGTAAGCCATGGCGTTGATGGTAAAATCCCTGCGTTTTAAATCCTCCAGAAGGTCAGAAGTAAATGCAACAGATTTCGGATGCCGCGCATCCTCATACTCCCCGTCAATCCGGTAGGTCGTCACCTCAAATCCTTCATGATCCAGCATCACCGTCACCGTGCCGTGCTGAATACCTGTATCTATCGTATAACAGTGGGAAAAATCCTGCATGGTTTCCGCTTCGGGTGATGATATCACACGGGAGCCCCCGCCTCCCGCACGCCGGAAAATCTCTTTCACCTGCTCCGGCTTCGCGGAGGTCGTGATATCCCAGTCCTGAGGCTCCCTCCCCAGCACGGCATCCCGGACGCAGCCGCCCACAGCGTAGGCATCATAGCCGGCATGCTGCAGTTCTTTTATAATAAATAATACCTTTTGAGGTAAAGCTATCTGCATTCCACACCTCATTTCATGTATGAAAAAAGAGAAGAACAGGCTTCTCTTTTCTCTACATTGACTTACTTCTATACTTTAATAAGCCCGTCCCCAGTAAACCAGCTTCTTCGCAGGCTTCCCGCAGCACACACAGGTCTCAGCAATCTGTTCCTGGTCGTCAAACGGCATACACCGGGAAGTCGCGCCGGTTTCCTCCTTAATCTTGTCCTCGCAGGCCTGATCGCCGCACCACATACCGCGGATATAACCCGGTTTGGAATTCACAATCGCACAGAACTCCTCATAGTCATGGGCGTCATAGATATGAGAATCGCGGTGCGCTTTCGCCCGCTCAAACATATCCTTCTGAATCTGATCCAGCAGCTGCGGAATCACGGTCTCCACTTCATCCAGAGAAACCACAATTTTTTCTCTGGTATCACGGCGAACCGCCACACAATGGTTCTCCGCGATATCCCGCGGTCCCAGCTCGATACGGAGCGGAATGCCGCGCATCTCCTGCTCCGAATACTTCCATCCCGGGCTCTTATCCGAGTCATCCAGCTTCGCCCTGCAGACCTTGCCCAGGCGCTCTGTCAGCGCAGCACAGGACTCCATCACTCCCTCTTTGCGCTGCTGCACCGGAATGACCATCACCTGAGTCGGAGCCACCGCAGGCGGAAGTACCAGCCCGGAATCATCCCCGTGCACCATGATGATCGCACCGATCAGACGGGTCGTCATACCCCAGGATGTCTGGTGCACATATTTTAACTGGTTGTCCTTATCCGTATACTGAATGCCAAACGCCTTCGCAAATCCGTCGCCGAAATTATGGCTGGTGCCGGACTGGAGCGCCTTGCCGTCGTGCATCAGAGCCTCAATCGTGTAGGTGGCCTCCGCACCGGCAAACTTTTCCTTCTCCGTCTTCTGTCCGCGAATCACCGGAATCGCCAGGAAATCCTCTACAAAATCCGCATAGAGATTCAGCATCTGGATAGTTCTCTCCTCTGCCTCCTCTGCCGTCGCATGGGCGGTATGTCCCTCCTGCCAAAGGAATTCTCTCGACCGGAGGAAGGGACGCGTCTCCTTCTCCCAGCGGACCACGGAACACCACTGATTGTATAACTTCGGCAGATCGCGGTAGGACTCAATGTCATTTTTATAAAAATCACAGAACAGTGTCTCCGAGGTCGGCCGCACACAGAGCCGCTCCTGCAGCTCATTCATGCCGCCGTGTGTAACCCAGGCCACCTCCGGCGCGAATCCCTCCACATGATCCTTCTCCACCTCCAGAAGGCTCTCCGGGATAAACATCGGCATGTATACATTCTCCACGCCGGTCTCCTTAAATCTCCGGTCCAGCTCATGCTGGATATTCTCCCAGATCGCGTAACCCGCCGGCTTGAAGATCATGCAGCCGCGGATGCTGGAGTAATCCATCAGCTCCGCCTTTTTTACGACGTCTGTATACCACTGGGCGAAATCCACATCCATGGACGTGATCGCCTCGACCAATTTCTTTTCCTTTGCCATAACTTCTTGTCTCCTTGTACTAAACTAAGATTTCCACTGTTTTCTGATTATAGCACAGGAAATCATAGAATGAAAGAGTGGTTTTTACCGTCATTTCACAACGTGCATCAATGTACCGATAAAGATCGGAACATCTTCCTCACAGTCAACGATCATATATATAAATGGCCTGTCCAGATACACAATACTCACATCCGCTTCCACCTCAACCCCCGTCAACTGTTTCTACCGCTGTCGCAGCGCCGGCTTTTGTCCCCTTTGCATCCACCGTTATAGATGTCTTATGAATCACGCGGTTGATAAAAATATTTCCTTTTGTAGATGTTCCCAGGCCGGAAAAATCAGCCTTCGCCTCATCAAAAGCGTCCTCCATTCCCATCTGCACAAGAATATCACTCATCTCCAGACTTGATTCACTCTCAAACTTCGGAATAGCTGCCTCTACCGTGACAGATTCAGGATGATTCAACATTTCCCTCAGACTATCGCCGGTCAGAGACTCCACATACTCCTCTACCGTCACATCTTCATCCGGAAGCAATGCCACAAAAGCATAAGAACGATCCTCATAATACTTCACAAACCCGGTTGCATTTTCCGTTTCCAGGTAATCGCATTCCTCCGAATACATCATCTGCACACTCTCAACGGTGCCATCTTCCGCAGTAAACGCTCCGTCTCTTATCTGGCTTTTATCATAGACGGTCTGCCATTCCGCCTCAAACGAGAGTGCATTGACCAGATACATCACCGCATCTTCCGGAACCTCATCGAGGATTTCTTTGATCATGCCGTCCGTATTCACACGAACCCATTTGTTGATATCCTTTCTGGTCCCCTCGTCAAAAGCGGTCTGATAAATCCCTGCTTCATAATAATTCGCGTTTGTCTGAAGAAAATCCTGATTTACCGTAAAACGCTCATCATCCGTAAACCAGAGGGAATTCGCTATATTCACCCGATATTTTTCATCCGAAGGCAGCATGTTCCTGTACGCACACAGATATCGATTCCATTCCTCCACAGGCAGTCCCAGAACCTCCTCCATCTGCTCCTGCGTACCGCCTTCCGCACCGTTCGCTGTCATAGACAGAGCATAGAGTACGGATACCGGAGAAATCAGCACATTTTCTCCCTCTGCCTCACACTGCTGAAAGAGGCGAACCGCAAAATCCGCGGCCGCCTCGGAGTCGCCTTCTTTGACAGATGCATCCCCAACAGTTGTGCTGTCCGCTGAAATATCCGTCATCAAATCAGCTGACTGCATCGTCCTGCTGCCCCCGCATCCCTCCAATACCGTACCTGATAAGATAACACCTGCCAGGACAGCTGTTCCAAAACACAATCCCGTTGAATATTTTCTATTTTTCATAATATCGCGCCCTCCCCACACAGCTCAGCTCATTAAAAAATATAGATTATCTTTATCTATAATAACGTGCGCTGCGCTCCTTTTACTACAAAAAACACGATAAAAAACAGATTAACTTACCTCGAACTCATCATCAAACCGTTGTAGTCTTTCCGTATAATTACAATCAAAATATTCCCTGATACCGTTCAACCTGAAACGCCAGCACATCACATTCCTGAGAGGGCTCTTCTCTCTTCAACCATTCCAATGCGGCCGTACAATCCAGATGAAACCCCAGGCCGAAATACTGAAACATTTTCTCATGAGAACCACTGAATGGTCTGGCGGTCACTCTTTTTACATTCTCCGCAATCGAAAAATGGCGATTCACGCTCTGGTTTGCTGTCAGCAATGAAATACCATTATCAAAGATCGGCGCGCACTCAAATCGATCCTTTCGAAATACCAAACCCAGATTGTTAAAATGTCGATCTTCATTTAATATCAGCAAGTCAAGCGTAAAGATTTTTTTCAGATAATCCGTCACATCCAACCCGCAGCTCTGCCGGATAAATCGGATGACGTATTCAATCCGTTCCTCCATAGTCTCCATATGATTCGTAACTTCCGACAAATCCCGCCCAAACTCATTATAGTAAAGACGATAGAATGTCAGAAACTCATCCTCCGGAGAAAGAAAATTTCGGCTTCTGCAGCCCGGCTTCCCGTTAACCGTCCCCTGCTCATAAGACACATACTCCTCACTGTCTAAATCACTGAATGACAACACTTCTGACGCAAGGTACTCAACAAGCCCTTCTCTGCCATGACAATCAGCCTTGTACCAGTAATCCCCTTTTTTATATTTTATCTGCGTACCCTCACTGGTACCCGCCTGTAAAATAAGGTATTCTTCACCAATCTCTTCCCGAAACATTCCTCACCTCACCAAAACATCCTTAGCAGTCAATTGTTCACCCGGAAACCGGAACCAGATAAAATCATTATAGGAAACACCGTGCGTTTTTTTTACAATCTCGCGCGGATTGTACTCGCTCAGTCCCAGTCCTTTCAAAATATCCTGAATATCAGCGCGATATTTATCCCAGCATCGCGATTCGAAAATATGATTCAACTGATGCCGCGTCATACTGGTCGATGCAAATAACTGCTTCAACGGATGATCGGAAAATTTAGACACTTTCACCCTGCTACCCTGCACATGAACACGAGCCGTAATTTCATCTTTCCAGAAAACTTCAAAGGAATAATCCTCCACAATTTTTTCTTTTGCACGCTCCTTCTGCAGATCATGCAGCATACTCTCAAGATGGTTTACAATGGACTCCTGCTCCTTCTTTTGGGCCGTCAGTTCTTTCGCATATTGCAACTTAGCCTCCTCCTGACAGACTGCGCCGGGGCGAACCGCACACAGGTATTTCCAATGTACTTTGCCATTTTCCCGCCACTGCATATAATAATACAACTTCCCTTTAATCTTCTTAATCACAATAGAGCAGTTGGCATCCGGGAATTCTTTTAATTCATCTTCCAGTTTTTTTAAACGAGACTTTGCCTGAACCAGTTCATAACTTAGCAGTCGACAAAGCCTGTCATACTCTTTCATATATCACACCTCCTTCGTCATGTTAACATATATTTTAATCAATTACAATATTTTATATGTTAACCTCTATTAAATTTTGGCTTGAAATTTAAAAAGAAAGCAGCACGACCATTTCCTGTCATACAGGTAATTGCCGTACTGCTTTCATAAGTAAAAACTACGTAACTGTTCAGTACCTTCGCAGTTACGAGGAAAAGCCCATTAAAAATCGCTGCGCGATGGGACTTTTCCCTGTGTAATTTACGTTATCAGACGCACTTCGCAGCAAGTGCGAAGTACTGTCCTGAATAATTACAAAACTACAACTGCTGCTCCTGTTATTCTACCCCGCATAAGGGATCATCTCAAAATACTCATACTCCGATACACCGTCAATATAAAGTGTCCATACATCATCCCCATCGCCGCGCTCATAAACGATACTTCCGGTCTCACCGGTATCTTCCTCCGTAAAATATGCGGTTCCTTCGTTATCCGTACCGGTAATGCGTATTCGGCTTCCCTCCGGAAGCATCGTGTTCTCTCCATCTATAGTTACCGGGAGCTCCCTCATTGTCGTCAATATGCGCCAGGCGTAACCGTCCTGCAGAATTTCAAAGACATCTTCTGTCTGCGTAAGTGCTCCGCTTTCCCCAATCTCATAATCCATGTACGCATAGTAAGTTCCCAGCACATCCAGGTGAGCGCGAAGCGTCAAGCCATCCGGGCTGACCACGCCGCGCTGCAGACTGATATCCTCAAGGCAGCTTTCCTTAATACAAAAAAGCAGCGCGACCATTCCCTGTCATTCAGAAAATTATCGCACTGTCTTTCGTCAGGAAAAACTTCCTGTTGCCATCACTCAGCCTGACTCTATTCCCACTATTTGAAAAAAATTCATCTTTCGGTAATAGTTGTTCTCCGTTCCAGAACCACCGTGGAAAATGGCTTCATCTCCTCTGCTGTTTCCCCGAAAATCACCTCTCCGTCCTCCACTTCCGGACAGAACGCCACCGAAGTCGGATTAAAGTTCTGGATAAAAATATACTCAGCCTCCTCACTCCGTCGGGAAGATACCTCCACGCCGGTCGGGATTTCCTGTTCCAGGATACGCTGAACTCCGGCTTCTTTCAAAATCTGCGCATAGACATCATCGTAGAATCTCTGTTCTGCATCGGCGCAGACATAGTATGCCAGTCCCTTGCCATAACAGTTCACCGTCAGCGCAGGCGTTCCGGCATAAAAGTCCTCCCCATACACGAACAACGGCTTTGCTGTCCCCAGGTCGACCAGCTGGCAGAGATGTTCACAGCGGTAAACCGCCTCGCCATGCATCAAACGCGGCTCGCCACAATCGTTTCTGATGACCGTATCGGAAGCGTGCAGATTTTTTGTGCCAAATTCGTCTTCGCCAAACAAATCGAAATCTCTCTCTTTCGCCGGATACACCGCTTTCCGCCACCCGCAGCGTATTGGATTCCCCCTCATAGAGAGCGTCAATCTCCGTGCTGCGAAGGCCCATAACGTCCATCAGTCCTCCCGGCGTCCCGCCGAGAAAACACAGGTCATTCTCGTCCACCGCGCCGCTCCAGTAGGTCATGATAAACACGCCGCCGCGCTCCACGAAAGCGCGCACTTTTTCCTCAAATCCCGCCCGGAACATATACACCATGGGAGCCGCCACCACCTGATAGGGTTCCAGGGATTTCGTCATATCGATCACGTCCACATTGACGCCCTGCCGGCGGAACGCGCCGTAAGACTTTTCCACCGCTTCCCGGTAGTACATATTCTCATTCCTGGGACCGGCCGACGCTTCCACAGCCCAACGGTTCTCCCAGTCATAGACTACTGCCACAGACGCTTCCACCTTCGAGTGATGCAAGCGCTGAATCGCCTCCAGGTCTGCTCCCACCTGACAACACTCCTGATAAGTCCGATCATCTTCTTTCCCGTAATGGTCGATCACTGCCCCGTGAAGTTTCTCATAGCCGCCCCGTCCCTTCCGAATTTGAAAATAGAGAACGCTGTCCGAGCCGTGCGCAACGGCCTGCAGCGACGACGCCTCCAGCATTCCCGGCCGCTTCAGCTTGCTGACCGGCACCCAATTCATCGCCCCGGGACAGGATTCCATCATCAGAAACGACTCCCCTTTCATGGAACGCATCACATCATGCCGCATCCCGGCGTTCACCGCAGTCTGGCTTTCCGCTCCCTTATGCCAGAAAGGATAACTGTCCCAGGACACGATATCCACCGCATCCGCCAGTTCGAAATAATTCACCCAGGGACTTTTGTAAAGCATGTTCGTTGTGACCGGTTTCTTCGCCCCGGCCTCCCGCAGCGCCGCAATCTCCGCCCGACAGAAATCCGTCGTCTGATGGCTCACAAACCTGCGCCAGTCCAGATACAATCCCTGAATCGAATTTTCTCCGACGGAAGACGGACTCTCAATCTGGTCAAAGCTCTGATAATCATGGCTCCAGAAAGCAGTATTCCAACGGCGATTGACCTCATCAATCGTGTGATATTTCTCCTTCACCCAGTTTCGGAAAGCCTGCTGGCACAGCGGACAATGGCACTCTCCCATATATTCGTTGGAAACATGCCAGAGAATCACCCCTGGATGTGAATCAAAGCGCTCCGCCAGCTTCTGATTCATCCTGCGTACTTTTTCCCGGTAAACCGGCGAGGTATAGCAGTGGTTGTGACGTTCCCCAAAAAGCGCTCTCTGCCGCGCCTCATTGACACGGAGCACTTCCGGGTATCGATCCGCCATCCAGTGCGGCCGCGCGCCAGAGGGCGTCGCCAGATTAACAGAAATTCCGTTCTCATAAAGGCGGTCGATTGTCTCCTCCATCCAGCCAAAATCATAAACTCCCTCCGCAGGCTCCATCTTCGCCCAGGCAAAGATTCCCAGTGAAACCGTGTTGATGTGCGCCTGCTTCATTAAGCGTATATCCTCTTTCAGAATATCCGGATATTCCAGCCACTGATCCGGATTGTAATCCCCTCCGTACAAAAAGTGTTCAAAATTTACACTCATATAATTTCCCTTTCCTGTCATGATTGTAACTATTCAGAACCAGGCTCGAAAATACTACGTATTCATCACTCTGGCCGGCACACCGGCCACCACAGTATTTGCCGGCACATCTTTTGTTACCACGGCGCCGGCCGCGACAACCGCGCCGTCTCCGACCGTCACACCGGGCAAAATTGTCGCATGGGAGCCAATCCACACTTTCTTCCCGATATGAACCGGGGCCGGGTGATTATCCGCGCGCCTTGCAGGATTCAGGTCATGGTTGATGGTCGCAATCACAACCTGGGAGCCGATCAGGGAACCGTCACCGATATAAATGCCGCCCTGATCCTGAAAATGGCAACAAAAATTGATAAAGACATTTTCCCCGACAAAGATATTTTTTCCGCACTCTGAATAAAACGGCGGGAAAAGAGAAAACGTATCCGGAACCGGTTTGCCGATGAGTTTTGCAAACAGGCGGCGGATTTCACCGGCATCGTGGTAACCGTTATTCAGCTCCGCGATAATCTGCATCGCCTCCTGCGCAAACTGATGCATATAGCCATGCAATTCCGAACCCCCGGGGGCAACCTGACCGTTTCTCAAGCTGTCTAATGCTTCTTTCCTGTTCATGAAAATCCATCTCCGTTTCGTTTCCGATTATTTTAAATAGTTTCTGAAGAATGATTCCATTTTATCAAACGGAATCACGTCCACCCGATCATAAAGGTCGGTATGAACCGCTCCCGGAATAATCATCAGTTCCTTATTATCGCCGGTCAGCTTCGCAAAAGCGTCCCTGCTGAAATAACAGGAATGAGCCTTTTCTCCGTGGATCACAAGAACGGCATTCCGAATCTCCTGACTATACTGCAGAATCGGCATATTCAGAAAAGACTGACACCCGGTCACATTCCATCCGCCGTTGGAATTCAGGCTGCGGGGATGATATCCCCGTTCCGTCTTATAGTAGTCATAGTAGTCCTTCACAAAAAACGGCGCGTCCTCCGGCAAAGGATCCACCACGCCGCCGCCCAGAGCATAGTTCCCGTTTTTATAATCAACAATGCGCTGCGCGCAGAGAGCCCTGCACTTTTCATACCGGGCTTCCTCACTGTCTTCGCTGTCAAAATATCCGTTGGCGTTCACTCGTGTCATGTCATACATGGTGGAGGCAACGGTTGCCTTAATGCGAGGATCCAGCGCCGCAGCGTTCAACGCCATACCGCCCCACCCGCAGATGCCGATGATACCGATTTTTTCCGGATCGGCATTTTCCTGCACGGACAGGAAATCTACTGCCGCCATAAAATCCTCGGTGTTGATATCCGGGGAAGCCACATAGCGGGGCTGCCCGCCGCTCTCACCGGTGTAGGACGGATCAAATGCCATTGTCAGGAATCCCCGCTCCGCCATCGTCTGCGCGTACAAGCCGGAGGACTGTTCTTTTACCGCGCCGAAAGGGCCGCACACGGCGATAGCCGGAAGCTTACCCTCCGCATCCTTCGGCTCGTAAAGATCCGCGGCCAGAGTGATGCCATACCGGTTATGAAATGTAACCTTGCTGTGATTTACCTTGTCGCTCTTCGGGAAAGTTTTGTCCCATTCCATTGTCATGTTCAGTTTTTCCTCCATGTTCATTGCCTCTCTTTCTTTATTATAGAGTACATGTTATTACAGATCAGGATTAATCCGGCAATTCCAGACTTTCTATCCATTCCTCCACGTCGCTTTTCACTGCATCCCCGGGAAATCGCCTCCCATCTTCCCATGTAACCGTTTCAGCGCAGAGGCTATGCAGATTCTCAGCACTGGAACCGATGCTGCTGCTGTGGGAAGTACAGAAAGGAATCATCATCACATCGGAAAAATCATAACTTTCCAGGAATGTGCTGATAATTCTTGGCGCCTGCCCATGCCAGATGGGATAACCAAGAAAAATTACATCATAATTCTCCATATTCTCCACACTGCCGGCAATCGCGGGCCTTGCAGAAGAATCTGCCTGCTCCTGATTCGCACGACTGGAAGAATCACTATAGTTCAGATCATCCTCTGTATAAGGTGTATCCGGTCTAATTTCGTAAAGTTCCGCCCCGGTTTCTTCCGCAACCCATTCAGCAATCTGTTCGGTTGTGCCTGTACAGGAAAAATATGCAACCAGTATATTACTGCCGGAAACAGCGTCGTCTGAAACGGTTCTTTCCGTTTCAGATTCACCCGCCTGTGCATCTGTCTCATTTCCCATAAATTCATCTCCCGTGCTTATCTGAGTTTCCTCATCTGAACTAATGTTGTTTTCAGAATCAGACACCACTCCTCTACTGTCGGAGCTGCAAGCCGTCAGCAAAGCCAAAAGAATCATACAAATTGAAAGAACTAATGTAAGAAACCGCCTCATGCTTCACCCTCCTTCTTCTTTAACTGACATACTAAATAGTCCAAACAATCTATTTTTCTTCGCTCTTCATGGATCTGCCTCAATAAATCACGCCTTCTGTTTTGCAGCGTAATCAGCAAATCATTGTTACGGTCTTCTGTTTTCAAACGAGTACAAAAGGAAACCATCTCCTCCTCAAACCCGATGTCAATGAGATTCTGATAAAAACACTGCGCTTCATTATTTGCTTCCGGCACCGTTACTCACCTCCCCGATACCAATATTTTATATTCGGATAGAGGTAATGGCAAATACTTGTTTTCTATTTCTAGTTATTCTTGAATTGAATAACTAATTGCATTATAATATGGTGATACCAGGGTCAAAAGGTCATGAATGGAGCGCTTGCGGTCCAATTCATGACTTTGGGACCCGCCAAAACACGAGAAAGTAGCCGTTTTAGCCGGTTTTCAGGCTAAAATGAGCGGATTTTGAGTGTTTTGAGGATTGCGGGAGCGGTTTTTGCGAAGCAATCCGTGAGTATCATCATCGTAGAGGCTTTTGACCCCAACATCATGATGATACCAGGGTCAAACATTCATGAATGGAGGGTTTTATGGAACTGCGTGTATTGCGATATTTTACAGAAGTAGCCAGAGAAGGCAGCATCACGGGTGCCGCCAGAATACTGCATATCTCCCAACCGACGCTGTCGAAACAGCTCAAGGAGCTGGAGGCTGAACTGGGATGCAAGCTGTTTGTCCGGGGCAACTACAATGTGCATCTGACAGAAGAGGGAATCCTCCTGCGCAAGCGTGCGGAGGACATTCTTGACATGGCTGACAAGACCATCGGAGAATTTCAATCCTTAAATGAGGTAACCGGCGGAGACGTTCGGATTGGCTGCGCGGAATCCTGGCTGATCCACCATCTGGCCGGCGTCATCAGGGAATTCCGCCTGCAGTATCCGGGGCTGCGTTTTCACATCACCAGCGGCGATACCCGCGTGGTAGTCAATGACCTGGAGCAGGGGCTTTCCGATTTTGCGGTCATTGTGGAACCGCCCGACCTCACGAAATACAATTACCTTTCCCTGCCGGGAGGCGACACCTGGGGACTTTTGATGCGGACAGACAACCCTCTGGCTCAGAAAAACATGATATGCCCGAAAGATTTGCAGGGCGTTCCGCTCATCACCTCGCCCCAGTCCATCCACGCCGACCTGCCCCGATGGTGCGGCGAAGCAGTCGATCAGCTGAATATCATCGGAACTATCAATCTGTTTTATAATGGCTCTGTTTTTGTAAAAGAGGGATTGGGCTGCCTGCTGGTTTTCGACCGCCTGGCTGACGTCGGACCGGACAGCGGCCTGTGTTTTCGACCACTGTCTCCGAAACTGGAGACAAAAATGTATATCATCTGGAAAAAATATCAGGTCTTTACACCCATCGCGGAGAGACTGATTAACTTACTGAAAGAATGTTTCTCCGAAAACCATAATCAATAATAGAATACGATTCCATCAACCATCTTAAATTTTTCCTCACTAAGACCGGTAAGAGTCAAAACACCGTTGATTTCAAGATAAGTTTGTGCTAATGTCTATTCAAAGAAAGACCATTACCTTAAAGGGGGTATTTAAAATGATGTATCCGTTCATGACTCTTAATGATGACACCGAAATCACTCATTCTGAGATGAAAGCTGATGGACGCGTCAAAGTTTATATTGAAACACCAGATGTAAAAGACGGATTTCATAATGCCACATGCTGGCTGCCAGGATACCAATGGGAAAACATCTACGGTTATTCAGAGTCAGAAATTCAATACTATAAAAAATTACTCCGAAATAATGCCCATCTGATCCTCGAATTTTCCCAGGAGGGAGGTATCCTGAATGCCGCAGCTATTTAGAATTGGTTCCTACATTATTTATTTTTGGTCAAACGAAAATAATCCACTTGAACCCGTTCATGTTCATATCGCCGAGGGGCGAGCTTCCGCAAACGCCACAAAGATCTGGATCACCAATTCCGGTAAGGCACTGCTATGTCACAATTACTCTAAAATACCTCAACGCACTTTACGAGCCATTATGAAAGTTATTGAAGCAAATAGTGCCGATATCATCAATAAATGGTATGACCAGTTCGGTGAAATCCGCTATTTTTGTTAATCAGTGTTTTTCTCCACCTTTACTGTATTGAGCGTTTACACAAATCCGAAAAACTCATATACCTTCCCGCCGGATTTCGCTTTATCAAAATCCCAGACAAAATCCCCACTACAATAAATGATGCACCCACCACAAAGGAGACCGTCGTCTTCTCATGAAGAAACAAAATCCCCAACACCGTAGAGACCAACGGCTGCACCGGATAAAAAGCCGAACAGGTGCCTGCTTCCAGAAGCATCAGACTTTTATTCCATAAGATGTAACTGACACCCGTACAGAAAATGCCCATATACAAAAGGCCGATAATACAGGGAAAATCAAAAGTAACTGCCGATACATTCCCATGCAGCTCACACATACAAACCGGGAAGTTGCAAAACATGGCAATCATGATGCCGTATCTGGTTATCTGCAGAGAATCATATTTTTGCAGAGCCTTTCTGGTCATTACAGACATAAAGGACCATCCTGCCACAGACATCAGAGAAAGCATGATTCCCACCTTGCTGACAGCGCTGCCGCCTCCGAGAATCAGATAAACTCCGGTGACTGACAAAAACATCCCCAGAATCTTCCCGAACGTCATCTTTTCCTTTAACAGAAAAGCGCTGAGAATCGTGATCACGATCGGATTCAGAGAATTCAGGAGAGATGCCATTCCTGATCCGGCATATTTGGTACCCAGAAACTGGAGATCCACAGATAAAAAATACCCCAGGATTCCCATCAGAAGCAGGTATTTATAATCAGATTTTTCGATGTTAATTTTCTCTCTCCCGCGGGTCATAAGCGTAAGCGCCCCAAATGCAATCACAAAGCGCAGAAAACAGGCCGTAAATGTCGGGATTTTTCCCATTACAAACCCGCTGACCACATACAGGCTTCCCCACAGCGTAAATACGATAAATAAATAAAGAAAAGCTTTTCGTGATGAATGGCTCATATTTTCCTCCCGTTGCGTCACTTTTCAAGAGTCTTCATTTCTCTTAAAAACATTTTATATTTGCCTCCATCTTACGCAGCAATGATACAGGAATCAATAAGACAAATCACAAGAATCCATAGACAAATCTGATCAATTTGATGTATGATAGAAGCAGGAGGTTATCATGAATCTGCAGCAGTTAAAATATTTTCGCGTTCTGGCGCGATTTGAACACTATACAAAAGCAGCCGGCGAGCTGGACATCGCACAATCCAGCCTGAGTTATGCCATCTCCTCCTTAGAACAGGAACTCGGCGTTTTTTTATTTGAGAAACAGGGCAGGAATGTCGTTCTGACCAAACAGGGAAAACAATATCTGTATTATGTGGAAAAAGCATTGGACCTTCTGGAACAGGGCGACCGCCTTTTAAAAAACAGCTCGACGTTTTCCGGAAATATTCTGGACATCGGGTTCGTCTCTTCTGTTCAGACCAGAGTTATACAATGGATTAAAACTTATCAGCAATCCTATGGCACAAACTGCCGCTTTATCATGCACGAGAACGGAACAAAAGCTCTGATGCGAGACCTGAAAAACGGGACTCTCGATGTGGTATTTTCCTCTGAACCCGAAAACAGCGGAGAGTATGAAACTCACCCGCTGTTTCGCCAGGAAATCATTGTCCTTGTTCCGAAAAACCACCCGCTGGCACAGCGGGACTTCATCAACCCCTCCGACCTGAAGGAGGAAGCTGTTATTATGCACACGGAAGAAACCGGCATGCGCGCGATTATCAGCAATCTCCTTGCTTTTCATGAGATTGCCCCGCTCATTGCCGGGGAAGCTTCCGAGGACAGAGTCATCGCCCAGGAGGTCTCGATCGGGCTGGGCATCGCACTCATGACCGACTGTCCGGAGATCTATCCGGAAAACGTGAGAGCGATTCCGCTGCAGTCGCCCTTAAACTTTCGCAATATTTATCAGACTGTATCCAAAAATCACTATATGTCAAAAGATCTGGTTCAGTTTTTAAACCATGTAGAAAAGATGACTTGAACGTTGTGTATCAGGCAACCGCATTCCGGCAAAAATCTGAAAATTGTGCCCATCGAAAAGCGATGAGCACAATTTTCAGATGCAAAATGCTGCATAGAGCGGAACGGTCTTTTTCCCGTCCGCAAAGCCAAAATTGTTTGCAGAAAGTTTAATGGCATAGGCAGGCTTGTAGGTTTCCATATACAGCCTTAAACTCTTTGCTCTGGTGTTATCTGCCGACTTTACTTCAACAGGGATAAGCTGTCCGTCACGCTGAATGATAAAATCAATCTCTGCTCCCCGCCCGGACATCCAATAGTAAGTATTGTAGCCGTTAATGGTTAACTGAACATTGACATAATTCTCAACCATACCGCCCTTAAAGTCATTAATCTCGTCCACCATGTAGAGAATATCGTTTGCCGCTAAATCTTTCTTTGCACACAGCCGCCAATCGATGATTCTTTCTGTCCTAACACTATTTTCCTTTACGCACGAGAAAGATGTTTCCGACATATGCCAGCATTTATTATTGACATATGTCAGAAAACAGAGTACTATGTATCCGGAAGATGCAACATACCAATAACAAAAGTGAGGTGACCGGATGGCGAGACCCACCAAATGCAGAATGATCTGCCGCTTCCCGCAGACCCTGGAATTTACCCCAATCCAAAATACAGAGGGAAAAGATCCGGTTATTGTGACTGTAGATGAGTTCGAGACAATTCGCATGATCGACAGGTAAGGGATCTCCCAGGAACAATGCTGCCGG
>JAJQAD010000145.1 GCA_021204005.1 Clostridiales bacterium | reverse complement strand
GATTTGAGTTATGAAAATGTACATCCTTTGAATGCCATGCACTCAACAGGAAGTGTCAAAAAAGGTATATTGCTTTTTTACGATTTTTATCTTACAGAAGAAATATGAGCAAATTATGACAAAACCATAAAAGATAGAAAAATCAAATCTAAAAAGAAAATTGTATAGTTATAAATAAAATCTAAAAACTGCGGCAGCTTTGTGTGACCCGAGCTTTTTTTGTAATTTGCCCGTAATTATTCAGGTTAGTACTTCGCACTTGCTGCGAAGTGCGTCTGATAACGTTAATTGAACAGGGAAAAGTCCCATCGCGCAGCGATTTTTTATTTCATAGGAAAGTTCGTCCTATGAAACAAAAAACGCTCCGCGAGGATGCGCCAAGGCGCATTCTTTCTTATGGACTTTTCCCCGTAACTGTGAAGGTACTGAACAGTTACATTTGCCGGGCAGAAAGGCCTGGCGCAGCACAGGGGTTTTGGAGAAATGTACAAAAATGATGGGAGAGATGAAAGAAGTTTGTGCACACTTACAGAGAAAACTTTGTTAATATAATAACGTAAAAACCCCCAATACATTACATCTTTTTGCTACCCCATAGCAAAAATACCTTCTCTTTAGAAAAGAACAGCCTGGTACCCCCATCGGCTGTTTTTTTCGTTGTGCAGCTTTCTTTTATTTTAATTGCTTTTTTTGCGGGAATCATATATAGTATATCCGAATGGAAACAGATTTTCATAAACGGTACTTTCCATGCGGGCAGAAGGCTTCGCATTGACAGAATGGAGAGAAGCTATGGGTATTTATAACAGGAAAAAACAACGCAAGACCAGAAGCCTTCACATTATCATTGTCGGCTGCGGCAAGGTGGGAAATACGCTGGTGGAGCGGCTGATTGCGGATGAGCACGAGATTACAGTGATTGATCA
Source organism: Clostridiales bacterium (assembly GCA_021204005.1). Classification (GTDB taxonomy): domain Bacteria; phylum Bacillota; class Clostridia; order Lachnospirales; family Lachnospiraceae; genus Eubacterium_I. Next base: position 2,939 of record JAJQAD010000145.1, on the reverse strand, counting down.
GAATGCGGAGCGGATCCAGCAGATCACGGATCGCTTTGATATCTCCGGCGTGCTGGGAAATGGCGCCAGTTTTGCAGTGCAGAGCGAGGCCGGGGTGGATGCGGCGGATATTCTGATCGCGGTTACGGATTCTGATGAACTGAATTTGCTTTGCTGTGTGGTGACCAAACGGGCGGCGAAGTGCGATGTGATTGCCCGGGTGCGCACACCGGAATATGTGCAGGAGGCGGATTACCTGAAAGAAAAGCTCGGCCTGGCTATGATCATCAATCCGGATCAGCAGACAGCGGGTGCGATTGCCAGGGTTTTATATATGCCGACTGCTTTATCGGTGAACGTTTTTGCCGGCGGACAGGCGGATATGGTCCGCATTAAGCTCCAGGAGGGCAATGCGCTGACCGGAAAAAAGATTATGGATCTGGGTAGCGACCGGCTCAGTGATGTGCTGATTTGTGCGGTGGAGCGCGGCGGGGAGGTTGTGATTCCGGATGGCTCCTTTATTCTGCAGACAGGCGATGTGATTGTTTTTATTGCGCAGTTTCAAAAGGGAAGAAGCTTTTTAAGTAATATTGGTTTCCAGACGCATCATGTGCGGGACGCTTTGCTGCTGGGCGGCGGACGCTGTGCATACTATCTGGCGAAATTCCTGCTGGAAGCGGGAATTGAGGTGACGATTATAGAGAGAGACCGGCAGCGGTGCGAGGTGCTGAGCAACGAACTTCCGCAGGCGGTTGTGATCAACGGAGACGCTGCCAATGAAGAACTGCTGGCGGAGGCAGGTATTGAGACAGTCCAGGCGGTGGTGGCGCTGACCGGGTTTGACGAGGGAAATGTATTTCTGACACTGCACGCCCGGGAGGTGTCCAACGCGAAGCTGGTTACAAAAGTAAGCCGTATTTCCTTCCAGCGGGTGATTGATCACCTGGATCTCGGCAGTGTGGTTTATCCTCAGTATATTACCTCGGAGGCCATTGTAGCTTATGTCCGGACGAAGACGGCGCAGATGCACGGTGATATAGAGACGCTGGTACAGCTCTTTACGGACCGCGTGGAGGCGATTGAGTTTCTGGTGCCGGAGGATTCCAAGGTGACAGGGGTACCGCTGTCGGAGCTGCGGCTGAAAGACCAGATGCTGATCACCTGTATCAACCGCAAGGGGAAAATCATTATTCCGCGCGGCCATGATATGATCTGCCCGGGCGATACGGTGATTCTGGTAACGACGCACAAGGGCATCGATTGTATTGATGACGCGTTGTATTAGGCGGTGGTATCATGAATAAAGCGATGATTCGATATATCCTCGGCTGGATATTGACAATAGAAGGATTTTTTATGCTGCTTCCCTGGCTGGTGGGGCTGATTTACCGGGAGTCCTGTGCCTGGATTTTCCTGCTTGTCGGTCTCTGCAGTATGGGAGCGGGTTTTCTGATTGTCCGGAAAAAACCGAAACGGACAGTTTTTTATATGAGAGAAGGATGCGTTGCGACGGCATTGAGCTGGATCCTGATCAGTTTCGTTGGGTGCCTTCCGTTCTGGATCAGCGGGGAAATTCCCTCTTTTACCGATGCATTTTTGAGACAGTCTCTGGTTTTACCACGACAGGGGCAACGATTCTGGGTGATGTGGAGGCATTATCCCACTGTATGCTGTTCTGGAGAAGTCTGACGCACTGGATGGGAGGCATGGGCGTACTGGTGCTGCTGCTTGCGGTCATCCGGATGGGCGGCGGCTCCAATATGAATCTGATGCGGGCGGAGAGCACGGGTCCCGCTGTCTCAAAGCTGGTCCCCAAAGTGATGCATTCCGCCAGAATCGTTTATATGATTTATATCACGCTGACGGGGGTCATGGTGGTTTTTCTGCTGGCGGGGAAAATGCCGCTGTGCGACGCGCTGACAACGGCACTCGGCACAGCCGGTACCGGCGGTTTCGGGATTAAGGCGGACAGTATGGCGAGCTACTCCCCGTATCTTCAGTGGGTGGTCACTGTGTTTATGTTGGCGTTCGGTGTGAATTTCAACGCGTACTATCTGATTTTATTTAAAAAATGGCGGCAGGCACTTCATATGGAGGAAGTGCGGTATTATCTGCTGGTTGTCGTGGCGGCGAGCGCTATTATCACGGCGAATATCTACAACACGGCGGTCTCCTTTGAGGAAAATCTGCGCACGGCTGCGTTCCAGGTGGCCTCGATTATCACGACCACCGGTTTTGCGACGGCGGACTTTAATCTCTGGCCGGAAACATCCCGTTTCCTTCTGGTGCTGCTCATGTTTTTCGGCGCCTGCGCGGGGAGCACCGGCGGCGGACTGAAAATTTCCCGGATTCTTATTACGGTGAAAACGATTGGCCGGGAGCTTACGTCCTACCTCTTCCCGAAGAGTGTGAAAAAGATTAAAGTAGACGGAAAAACCGTGGAGGATGATGTGGTCCGCGGCGTGCATGTGTATCTGGCTGCGTTTGCCGTACTGTTTGCGATTTCCATGTTCTGCTTGTCGTTTGAAAATATTGATTTGATTTCCAGTTTTACGGCTGTAGCAGCTACGATTAATAATATCGGCCCCGGACTGAATCTGGTGGGGCCGGTGGAAAATTTTGCCTTTTTCAGCAATTTCAGTAAATATGTGCTGATTTTTGATATGCTGGCCGGGAGGCTGGAGCTGTTTCCGATGCTGATTCTGGTCTATCCGCTGACGTGGAAGGGTGTGCTGAAGAAAGGGAAGAAGTAAATGGAGTCTCACAATAACCAGAAAAAAAATAGCGGTGGTTAATGATTTCTCGGGCTTTGGCCGGTGTTCCATCGCTGTGGCGTTGCCGATTATTTCTGTGATGAAAATTCAGTGCTGCCCGCTGCCGACGGCGATTTTTTCCAACCATACCGGATTTGACAGTTACTTTTTTGAAGACTATACTTCCAAGATGAAGCCGTACATGGC
>JAJQAD010000117.1 GCA_021204005.1 Clostridiales bacterium | reverse complement strand
AGTTCATCCGTGTCGATGAAATCCAGTGCCTGTTCGAGGCTCAGAATCCTCGGCGGCGTCAGCGTCAGCGCTTCGTCTGCTGAGGAGGAACGGGTGTTGGTCAGGTGCTTTTTCTTGCAGACATTCAGCTCGATATCCTCCTGGCGGGAGCACTCGCCCACGATCATGCCGGAGTAAACTTTTTCTCCCGGTCCGATAAAGAGGGAGCCGCGGTCCTGGACGGAGAACAGTCCGTAGGTCACGGACTCGCCCGGCTCAAAGGCGATGAGGGAGCCCAGCTTCCGGTACTGGATATCGCCCTTGTAGGGCTCGTAGCCGTCGAAGATGGTATTCATGATGCCGTTGCCCTTGGTGTCAGTGAGAAAATCGCCCCGGTAGCCGATGAGACCGCGGGATGGGATGCGGAAGGTGAGGCGGGTATAGCCGCCGCTGATTCCGCCCATATTCTGCAATTCGCCCTTTCTCTGGCTCAGCTTTTCAATGACAACGCCGGAAAACTCATCCGGAATGTCCACATAGACCAGTTCCATGGGCTCGGTCTTTTTGCCGTTTTCATCGGTGTGGTAGAGTACCTCCGCCTTGGAAACCGCAAACTCGTAGCCTTCCCGCCGCATGTTCTCAATCAGGACGGACAGGTGCAGCTCACCGCGGCCTGACACTTTGAAACAGTCGGCGCTGTCTGTCTCCTCCACGCGGAGGGAAACGTCGGTGTTTAATTCCCGGAACAGACGGTCGCGGATGTGGCGGGAGGTGATGTATTTGCCCTCCTGTCCGGCCAGCGGACTGTCGTTGACCAGGAAGTTCATGGCGATGGTGGGTTCGGAGATCTTCTGGAAAGGGATGGCCTCCGGGTGCTCCGGTGCGCAGATGGTGTCTCCAATGTGGATGTCCGCGATGCCGGAAATCGCCACGATGGAGCCAATCTGCGCCTCTTTTACTTCCACTTTTTCAAGCCCATCAAACTCATATAGCTTGCTGATACGGACTTTCCGCATTTTGTCCGGTTCGTGGGCGTTTACGATGACAGCGTCCTGGTTGACTTTGATGCAGCCGTTATCCACCTTGCCGACCGCAATCCGCCCCACATATTCGTTGTAGTCGATGGTGCTGACCAGCACCTGTGTGTTGGCGTCCGGATCTCCCTCCGGCGCGGGAATGTAGTTTAAAATTGTCTCAAACAGAGGAGTCATGTCTTTCGGCTCCTCGTTCAGATCCAGCGTGGCATAACCGTACTTGGCGGAAGCGTAGACAAACGGGCAGTCCAGCTGCTCGTCGGAAGCGTCCAGGTCCATGAACAGTTCCAGCACCTCATCGATGACCTCATCCGGCCTTGCCTCCGGACGGTCAATCTTGTTGATGCAGACGATGACCGGAAGGTTCAGCTCCAGAGCTTTCATCAGCACAAACTTTGTCTGCGGCATCGCACCCTCAAAGGCGTCCACCACCAGGATAACGCCGTTTACCATTTTTAAGACGCGTTCCACCTCACCGCCGAAATCAGCGTGGCCCGGGGTGTCGACAATATTGATTTTGGTATTTTTATAAAAAACAGCTGTGTTCTTGGAGAGGATCGTGATGCCTCTTTCTCGCTCGATATCATTGGAATCCATCACGCGCTCCCGCACTTCCTGATTCTCCCGGAATACGCCGGACTGCCGCAGCAGATCATCGACGAGGGTCGTCTTGCCGTGGTCGACGTGGGCAATGATCGCGATATTGCGGATATCTTCTCGTGTTGTTTTCATATTTATATAGCCTGCCTTTCTTCCTGTACATAAGAACTTATCCATTTTAGCATATTTTTCGTGTTTGGCAAGAGTAACATCGTTATTGACAAAAATCGCGTTGGTCAGACAGCAGGGTGTGCTATGATGAACGCAAGCTGTCCGGGTTGCGGTTCTAAATACGGATCCGACGAATAGATTTAAAGCACAGGAAAAGTACAGGTGAAGAAGGGAGTATACGAAGATGACGGATAAATTATTTGAAAACAATCAGGTTTCTATGACCGGTGAGATTGTCTCAGAATTTAGTTACAGCCATGAGGTGTTCGGAGAGGGATTTTATATGGTAGAGATTGCGGTGAACCGTCTGAGTGACTATGCCGATTACATACCATTGATGATCTCGGAACGTCTGATCGACACGGAGCAGGATTATCGGGGACAGCTGGTGCACGTGACAGGGCAGTTCCGTTCCTATAATCGGCACGAGGAGAAGAAAAACCGGCTGATGCTGTCAGTGTTTGTGAGGGAGATTGATTTTCCGGAGGAAGTGGAAGAGGGGGAAAAAACAAACCAGATTTTTCTGGACGGGTACTTGTGTAAAGACCCAATATACCGCAAGACGCCGCTGGGACGGGAAATCGCCGACGTTCTGCTGGCGGTCAACCGCTCTTACGGGAAATCAGATTACATACCCTGCATCTGCTGGGGAAGAAATGCCCGCTATGCGGCCGGATTTGAGGTGGGCAGCCATATCCGGATGTACGGACGCATCCAGAGCAGGGAGTATGTCAAAAAGCTGAGCGAGGATGAGGCGGAGCGCCGCATCGCCTACGAGGTTTCTGTAAATAAGGTAGAATTGATTCCGGAAGAGTAAGGACCTGTTCAAAAATAACTTTTAATATTGCTTGCCTATTTAAAAGTTATTTCTTAACAGTTCCTAAACCGATTAGAATATGCGCAGTTGGTTAGCTTTGCGTAATTGTAAAAAATCGTCGGATTGCGTTTCGTACTCTGAGAAGAAACGGTTGTAATTTCTTCCTATATGTGTTATAAATGATAAAAGTGTCTTTTGGAAGACAGTGGGTTGTTTTCTGATTTTGCACCAGATTCTTAAGAGACAATTTCGAGTATATATATTTCATATGGGAGGAATTAAGATGCCTATTTTCAGAGGAGCGGGTGTCGCGATCGTGACACCGATGAAGGACAATTATGAAGTGGATTACGAAGCGCTGGAGCAGAATATCAATTATCAGATTGAGAATGGCACGGACTGCATCGTGATCACAGGTACGACCGGGGAGAGCGCGACGCTGACCGAGCAGGAGCATGTGGATGTGATTCGCGCGGCGGTGGAGTTTACGAAGCATCGCATTCCGGTGGTTGCGGGAACAGGCAGCAACTGTACCCGAACTGCGATTGAACTGTCCAAAGAGGCGGATGCGATCGGCGTGGACGGCGTGCTTGTCGTGACGCCGTATTATAACAAAGCGACACAGAAAGGACTTGTGGCGCATTACACTGCTATCGCGAATGCAATCAAGGCGCCGCTGATTATTTATAATGTACCGTCCCGGACAGGTTGCAATGTCCTTCCGGCTACCGTGGCGGAGCTGACGAAGAATGTGGACAATATCGTGGGTATCAAGGATGCTACCGGCAACCTTGCGCAGGCGGTGGAGATGATGCATCTCTGTGATGGGAATCTGGAGCTCTATTCCGGCGAGGACGGACAGGTGCTTCCGCTGCTCTCCATCGGCGGTATCGGCGTGATTTCTGTTCTCTCCAATGTCGCGCCGCAGCAGACACATGACATGGTGATGGAGTATCTGGAGGGCGACCGCAAAAAGGCGATGCAGATTCAGCTGGATGCGGTTCCGCTGGTCAATGCACTGTTCTCCGAGGTGAACCCGATTCCGGTAAAAGCGGCTATGGAGATGCTCGGCATGAAGGCAGGGGCGCTGCGGGCACCGCTGACAGAGATGGAGGACGCACACAAAGCGGTTCTGAGACAGGAACTGATCAATTTCGGCCTGCTGAAGAATTAAATATTTTGTAAAATATATGTTTTTTACTTGCCCCCGCAGGCTCTGCGGGGGTATTATTGTATTATGAGATAAGAGATAAAAGATAAAAGGAGGAAATTTACTATGATAAAAGTAATTATGAACGGCTGCAACGGTCATATGGGCCGTGTAATCAGCGATCTTTGCGCACAGGATGACGGGATTGAGATCGTCGCCGGCGTCGATGTCGATACGGAGGAGGCTTACGGCTATCCGGTTTTTGCAAAAATTGCGGACTGCGATGTGGCGGCGGACGCCATCATTGATTTCTCCCATGTGAGCTGTATTGACGCTCTTTTGGACTATAGCGTGGAAAAATCCATTCCGGTTATTGTCTGCACCACCGGTCTCTCCGAGGAGCAGGAGGCGGCGGTGAAAGCGGCCAGCGAGAAAGTGGCGGTGTTAAAATCCGCGAACATGTCGCTGGGCATCAATACACTGATGGAGCTTTTAAAAACAGCGGCAAAGTCTCTGGCCGGGGCAGGGTTTGATGTGGAAATTGTGGAAAAGCATCACAACCGGAAGCTGGATGCACCCAGCGGAACCGCCATTGCGCTCGCTGACTCTGTCAACGAGGCGATGGATGGGGCGTATACCTATAAGTACGACCGTTTTTCCGACCGGAAGAAACGCGACCCGATGGAGATCGGAATCCAGTCTGTCCGCGGCGGCAATATCGTTGGTGAGCATGAGGTGTTCTTCTGCGGCACGGATGAGGTTGTCACGCTGAAACACACAGCGTATTCGCGTGCGATTTTCGGAAAAGGTGCGATTGAGGCGGCGAAATATCTGGCAGGGAAACCGGCGGGCTTCTATGACATGGGGGATGTCATCCGCGGGTAAGTCCGATGAAAGGAAGATTATAAAGAAAGTATGAGGGGGGGGATTACATCATGAAAAACGCAGATTTAAAGTATCTGAAAGTGCTGGCGAACCAGTACCCCAACATTGCCTCTGTGGCCACGGAGATCGTGAATCTGAAAGCGATTATGAGCCTGCCGAAGGGGACGGAGCATTTTATCACGGATGTGCACGGAGAGTATGAGCAGTTCCGCCATGTCATGAACAGCGGCTCCGGTGCGATCCAGAGGAAGATTGAGGATGAGTTCGGCAGCACGCTGGGGATTCCGGAAAAGCGGACGCTGGCCATGCTGATCTATTACCCGGAGGTTAAGATCCGCCAGATCCGGCAGCAGATCCCGGATGAGGAGAATATGACGGACTGGTACCGGGTGACGATTTTCCGCCTGATCCGCGTGTGCAAGAACGCGTCGTCCAAGTATACCCGTTCCAAGGTGCGCAAATCGCTGCCGAAGGATTTTGCCTATGTCATCGAGGAGCTGATGACGGGCCGCCCGGATGTGGCGGATCAGGAATCCTATTACAATGAGATCATCAATTCCGTGATTCAGACCGGCCGGGCTTCCGAACTGATCTGCGATTTCTGCCATCTGATCCGTCGGTTTACGGTGGATCATCTCCATGTGGTGGGCGATATTTTTGACCGGGGACCGTATCCGCATCTGATTATGGATGAGCTGATGGAACACCACTCGGTGGATATCCAGTGGGGCAACCACGATATCCTCTGGATGGGTGCGGCGGCCGGCTCTGAGGCATGCATGTGCAATATGCTGCGGATTTCGGCGCGCTACGGCAATCTGTCAATCCTGGAGGACGCCTACGGCATCAACATGATTCCGCTGATGCGCCTGGCGCTGGAGTTTTATCCGGAACCGGTCAGCAAGGCGTTCGCCGTGCATGTCTCTGACGATGAGTATGACCGCAGTTTTGCGGAGATCGATGCGAAGATGCAGAAAGCGATTTCGGTCATCCAGTTTAAGGTGGAAGGGCAGACGATCATGCGTCATCCCGACTGGGAGATGGATGACCGCCTGCTGCTGGATAAGATGGATCTGGAAAAGGGGACGATCCTGCTAGACGGCGTGGAGTATCCGCTGAACGATACGAACTTCCCTACGATAGACCCGGAGCATCCCTATGAACTGACCTATGAAGAACAGGATGTGGTAGATCGTCTGAAACACAGCTTTCAGCAGAGTGAGCGCCTGCAGCGCCATATCCGCTTCCTCTATACCAAGGGCAGCCTGTATAAAGCCTATAACGGGAACCTGCTCTTCCACGGATGCGTGCCGCTAAACGACGATGGCAGCTTCCAGGAAGTGGAGCTTTTTGGGAAAAAATACAGCGGGAAGTCGCTCTATGATATCCTGGAGCACTACGCGCGCAAGGGCTACTATTCTCTGGATCCGGTGGAAAAAAGAAACGGGGAGGATATCCTCTGGTATATCTGGCTGAGTAAAAATTCGCCGGTTTTCGGAAAAAAGAAGATGGCTACGTTCGAGCGTTATTTCATTGATGACAAGGCGGCGCACAAGGAGCCGAAGAACGCATACTATGAGCTCTATGAGCAGGAAGAGATTCTGGATAAGATTCTGGTGGAATTCGGGCTTGATCCGAAAGGAGCCCATATCATCAACGGCCATGTCCCCGTGATTGTGAAAAAGGGAGAGTCCCCGATGAAGTGCGGCGGAAAGCTGCTGGTCATCGACGGCGGTTTTTCCAAGGCGTACCAGCCGAAGACCGGTATCGCGGGCTATACGCTGATTTACAATTCCTACGGGCTGATTCTGGCCGCCCACGAGCCGTTTGAGTCTCTGGAGCAGACGGTGCTGACCGAGACCTGCATGCACTCTCATATCGTGATGGATGAGAATGTGACGAAGCGAAAGATGGTGGCGGACACAGACACCGGGAAGATGCTGCGGGAGCAGATTGAAGAACTGGAGGAGCTGCTGGTGGCTTACCGGAGCGGCGCGATTGTAGAGAAGGCGTAGATTGACCTCCTGTCAAATCAGGGATGCCTGGCTGGATAGTTCAATAAGAGGCCGACCGGATTCTCAGCATATTGAATGAAAAAATTGAATCAAAAAGTCTGAATGAGAGCCTTGCAAATGGCAAGGCTCTCTGTTCATAATGTAATATAAGATTTAAATGGCTTTTGACCTGTTCGGTCAGAAACTCTGTTGAAAAATGTGTCGCACTTTACATCTCTACATCCATCAGCTGAGATGTACAGTTCGGGCAGCGGGTCGCTGCGATATGTATCTCCGACTGGCAGAACGGCCATGTCTTCGTCGTCGGCTCTTCCGGAGCTTCCTCTTTCTTCAGACTATTGCGCATGGTGTTGATCACTTTTACGATCAGGAATACCACCAGCGCCATGATGATGAAGTTGATAATGTTGGAGATAAAGGAGCCGTATTTGATCACGGCGGCTCCGGCAGCCTCGGCGGCCTCCAGGGTTTCATACTGTGTTCCGTTCAGGGATACGAACAGGTTGGAAAAATCGATATGGCCTGTGAATAATCCCAGGAACGGATTGATGATGTCGTCCACCAGGGAACTGATGATGGATGTGAACGCTGCGCCGATGATCATGCCGATGGCCAGATCCATCATGTTACCCTTGAGGGCGAACTCTTTGAATTCTTGGATAAATTTCTTCATATTTTCCTCCTTTGCACAAATCAGTGAAATCTGTGATATTGGAAATATCATAGCACAAAAGGATAGAAACGTATAGATTTTTTTGGGCAAGTGGGCTATAATTTTTTTATGATTTTTAAGGAGATGTGAGTATGGTAATTGCAACAACGATGTGTAAACTGCTGATCGCGATGCTGATCGGTTTTTATCTGTTCCGGAAAGGGATTCTGAACAGGGAAGTCAATGCGAAGCTGTCCTCCCTGATTGTCCAGATCACCTGTCCGTGTATCATTTTGAACAGTATTTCGTCTGTTTCCCACGATAATCCGCAGATGGTGCTCAAACTGTTTCTGGCGGGAATCGTGATCTATGCGGTTTTTGTCGTTCTGGCCCGCGTTTTTACAAAGATCATGCGGGTGCCCGCCCATCTGCGCGGAACCTATATGTGTATGTTTATCTTTTCTAATAATACATTTATGGGTTATCCGGTTGTGCAGGCGCTGTTCGGCGACAGTGCGATTTTCTATATCACGATTTTCAATATGCCGTTTAATATCCTGTTTTTCACGCTGGCGCTGCACTATTTCCAGAAGGATGCCGCGATTGAATCGGATAACCTGGAGAAGTTGAAGACAGATCCGCGCAGCCTGATCAACAACGGAATCATTGCGTCCGTCGCTGCGCTGATCATTTACTTTGTCAATATTCCGATGCCGGATATTTTTTATGAGTGCGTGGGCTTCATCGGCAATATCACAACGCCCTTGTCCATGATCATTATCGGATCTTCCATGGCGGCGGCCTCTTTAAAAGAAATTAAGACGGAAAAAGGTATCTGGCCTATGCTGCCGATCCGCCTGGGCGTCCTGCCGCTGATCGTCTGGGCCTTTATGCATCTGTGGACCAGCGACCCGACGATCATCAGCATCTGTACGATCGGGGCAGGGATGCCGGTGGCTTCCCTGGTGGCTATGGGGAGTGCGCCTTACCCGAGACAGAACAAGGCGGCCTCTATCGGCGTGGTCGTCTCCACGCTGTGTTCGCTGGTGACAATTCCGATTATGGCCGCCCTGCTTGGGGCGTGAGTTATCGGGAGATGTTGCGGGCAGGAACATTGTCAGCATGCCTGAATGGCTAAGAAACTGTCTGTTAAATAAAAAGATTTAAGGAATGCCACCCGCCGGGCGAATGATTTGTCCCTGTGGGTGGCATTTCTTATAATATGCGCAGGGGTGCGTAAGGAATATGACAGCTGTGCTGTCCGCACCCCGCGCAGCGAGTATGAGGCAAAAGTCGCCTCCTACTCGATTATATTTTTGCCGGTTAATTGAATCCGATTACTTTCTGCGAAATCTTATAGATCGTGAGGGCAATTCCCCGTCCGCCTTTCCCCGGCAGATGGAGCGTCTGTCCCATAATGCGCCGCCGCAGGTAGTGGAAGAGCCGGATATCCTTTTCCTTGATATAGGTCCAGAGATCCCGCTTTTTCTGCAGATTCTCTTCGGTTCCTGATTTGATCAGCAGAACAGTGGAGATCACGGTCATGATTTCCAGATAACTCAGCATGTAGCGCCGGAGATGACGGTCGGCAATTTTCCGGACGTCATAGGCATCTATCATCATCTTATTTACCTTGATCTGCTGGTCGATGCGGCGAATCATGACCTGCTCATTGGCAGACTGATCCTCCCGGCCGATGTAATATCGGTAGAAATCCACATCCATGTAATACATGGTCTTAACGTAGGGAAGCGGCACATACACAAAGAGGTTATCTACATAAAAAGTGTGTTTCGGCAGGACCAGATGGCAGTCCCACAAAAGCTGGGTGCGGTAGATGACCGAGTGCATGAGTATGTATTTGCCTACATTAAATTTTCGCGTTTCAGACCAGTCGAAGAGCTGGTTTTCCGGCAGCAGGCGGCGGTAGCGCGTGGCTTTTTTATGCCGGGCTCCTTCTTTTTCATAGATAAAATTGCTGATCATCATGTCCAGCATGCAGCCGGAACTGCAGAGACTCCGGAGCGTTTTTAAAATTTCGAGATAGCTGTCGGTATCGACCCAGTCGTCGCTGTCTACTACTTTAAAGTACAGACCGGTGGCCTGGAGAATGCCGGTGTTTAAACCCTCCCCGTGTCCTCCGTTTTCCTGGTGGACTGCCCGGATCATGGAGGGATATTTTTCGGAGTATTCGTCCGCGATGGCACCTGTCTGATCGGTGGAACCGTCGTCCGCAATGATAATTTCCACATCTTCGCCGCCGGGAAGCAGAGAGTCGATACAGCGGCGCATATAACCCTGTGAGTTGTAACAGGGCACGGTTATCGTGAGCAGTTTCATTGCAATCTCCTTTATCCTTTACGTGTTCACAAATTGTTCATTTTTTATTTAAAATTTTATTAAAAACATCACACAAAGATGACACATTTCCTGTCTATACTCTAAAGCATAAGATAAATAATTAATTACGAAATATCACAAATTCCTTTTTATAAATCTTTTTCATGTATAGCCGGTGCGGATGCATCGGCTTCCTCTTTTTTTGTATGGCAATCAAATGTTTCTTACACAGACAAAAATGTTTCGCGAGGATGTATCCATATTGTCCGGTGTACCTGCTGGATATGATATCTGTATCTGGTGATGCTTTGCGCCAATGGAATTAAATATATCTGGTATATGCCGCAAATGCTGAGGGAATCGGATAGTGCGCCCGCGCATCCTTAATTTCCACAAACAGCAGATCAGCTTCCTCCCTGGTCAGGGAATCCACCCGGATCATGTAACCTGTCATGTGCCATTCCACATGGGAAAAAATATGTTTTGCGTCCTCCAGCTTCTGAATATGGAGCGGGTGAAGCTGCATTTCCTGTACTGCCTCGATTGCCTCATCCTGAGAGAGGCGGCCATCCAGGTTGGGAAATTCATACATTCCGGCCAGGAGCCCCTTGGGCGGCCGTTTGTGAAGGACAATCCGGTCGCCGTCGCGGATGATGAGGACGGTGCGGTCTTCTAAACGCCGCGCGGCAGCTTTCTTTTTGACAGGGAGCTGTAGCTGGATGCCCTGTTTTCTGGCTTCGCAGCAGGAGCTCCAGGGGCACTGCTCACACAGCGGCTCGCCGTTTGGCAGGCAGACGATAGCGCCCAGCTCCATCAGTGCCTGATTGAAAGCCCCGGCCTGTCCGGCGGGAATGATTGCTCCGAGCTGCCGCTCCACCTCCGTGCGGACAGACTGTTTCATAATATCAGAGTCATTCGCAGTGACCCGCATGATAATCCGCAGTACATTGCCGTCCACGGCCGGTACGGGGATGCCGTAGGCGATGGACGCGATGGCTCCGGCGGTATAGCGGCCGATTCCTTTCAGGGAGAGCAGCTTTTCAAAATCAGCGGGGAGCTCGCCGCCGCAGGAAGTCATAATCTCCTGTGCGGCTGCCTGCATATTGCGGACCCGATTGTAGTAGCCGAGACCCTCCCACAGCTTCAACAGGGTATCTTCCTCACACTCCGCCAGATCCTGCACGGTGGGGAGTGCAGTCATAAACCGTTCAAAATAAGGCTTCACCGCTTCCACGCGGGTCTGCTGCAGCATGATCTCAGACACCCAGACCCGGTAGGGCATTACTTCCTCCCGCCAGGGAAGAATGCGGGCGTTGGCAGCGTACCAGTCGAGGAGAGGTGAAACAAGCTTCTCAAAGTCAAAAGTAGTTTTCATGAAAAAAGTATAGCACAACAGTAAGTAAATGATAAGGGGGAATTTTTGGGGTGAGAGGTTTACTTTTTTGGATGCTTTTTCTTTATGAAAGATGATACAATGAACGCAGGCAATGAGCTGTGTGAAAACAGATGGAGTATGAATATGAACAGAAGATTCGGTATCAGAAAAAAATATTTTTCCAATATGGTGGCAATTCTGCTGATTGCCCTGTTGTTATCCAGCGCCTGTGTTTTGACCTATACGCGCCAGAGCACAGCCTCGACGATTGTGGAAAGCTATGTATATCTGACCGAAAAAATGGGGATGACCATGGAAAATCTGTTTCAGAAGACCGATGAGGTGACAGCAGAGTGTATCCTGTATGATGGCGTGCAGGACAGTCTGCTTGCGGAGGAACTGACAGGAGATGAACAAAATTCCCTGAGCAAGTATTTTGCCTACATTAATCTGGAAGATGTTGAGGAATACTGTTATGTGGATAATAAGGAAAACGTCTATACCCGGTCTTATTCCAAGGTTACGTATCATGATTTCCTGGAGAGCGGGCTGGCGGATACGTTGGGGGAAGATTATGCGAAGACGCAGTGGGTCTGGACAGAGGATTACCTTTTCAGCGACGGAGAGATGGCGCTTTTTATTGTAAGATATGTGCGAAGTCTCGAATACGCCCACGAACCGGGGATGTTGTTTTTGAAGATGGGAGATGGTTTCCTGGAAGAAATTTTCGGTGAAGAGGAATTGTCGGATGCGGTGAGCGTCGGCGTGATGACAGCTGATGGTGAGCTCTGCGCATCGTGGGTTCCGGAGGGATATGAACTGGCACAGGAAGATCTGGAACAGGTCGCCGTTCTCTCGGGGAAAATGTCCGGGACGGCACAGGAGGAAGTGACAGTACTTTCGGAGAAAATGGCAAGCGGAAGATATCTTATTTATCGTCAGGCGGATTGCGGTTTTACGATTTTCACCTTTGTTCCGAACAGCACGTTGAACAGCGGCCTGAGTCAGATTCAGATGGTGCTGGTGATCATTTTCGTGCTGACCGGGTTTATTGCGGCTGTGCTAAGCATGTTTTTTGCACGGCGTTTTACCCGGCCGATTCGATATATCAGCGATACCATGAGCGAGTTTGACGGAAATGATTTCGGGCACTTCCTTGAACTGCATACCAACACGGAACTGGACCAGATCGGCCAGTCCTATAATGAGATGCTGCATAATATCGAACAGCTTCTGGAGGATATCCGAAAGCAGGAACGGGAGCTCAGAAAAAGCGAGATGAATACGCTGATCGCGCAGATTAATCCCCATTTTCTTTATAATACACTGGACACGATCTATATGCTGGCTCGCATGAATAAGGAAGAGACGACGATGCAGATGATACAGGCACTGTCGCGCTACCTGAAGCTTTGCCTCAGCAAAGGCAGTGAGATGGTCACCGTGGAGGACGAGCTGGATAATGTAAGGAGCTACATGGAAATTCAGCAGATCCGGAATAAAAATCTGTTTCAGTACGAGATCGAGTGTGACATCGAGGTGAGGCGGCGGCTGGTATTGAAGCTGATCCTGCAGCCGCTGGCGGAGAATGCCCTGCATTATGGTTTTGGAGAGATTTATGAGGGAGGGCTGATCCGGATTACCGTCGCGGACGACAAGGGCGGCCTGCTTCTTAAAGTATATAATAACGGGACACCGATGCGGGAGGATATGAGACGGCTCCTTAACCGGCTGACAGATCTCCCGATTACAGAGATGAAAAACTGTTTCCCGGATGGACAGCATGGGTATGGTGTGGTAAATATTGTGACACGGCTGCGGCTGCAGTACGGGGAGGGCGTTGGCTTTGCTTATGAAACAGATGAGAGCGGGACGTGCTGTGTGATGCGGCTCCCGGAGATGCCAGAGTAGTTGAGGGAGATATGTATGTTAAACAGAAAAAATGTACTGTTTGGGATAGCTGGACTTTTTGTCAGTATGGTTGTTCTTATATCAACCGCAGGGTGCAGTGTGAATGCGGAGCGCAGCGAATCGTTGAGCGCCCAGGCGGATGGCACGCTCTCGGGGAATGCTGAGGCGGAGACCACCGCGCAGGCGGACAGTGATGATGCAGCGGCGGACGGTGCCGTAGAGATTCCCATCATTCTCATGGTCAGCCCTACCAGCGGTATCCGGAGTGATGAAGATCTGGTGGAGGCTTTTAATGAGGCTTATGAGGGCACGTATTATCTGGATGTGGAATGGGTGATGGAGACGGAGCAGGAGGAGCGGCAGAATATGAAGCGGCTCAATGTGACGGACGACCTGCCGGCTATTTTAACGAGTCTGCGCCTCCTGCCATCCTTTTACAACCGCATGACGGAGGAGGGGAGAGTGGAGGATCTTTCTTCTTATATAAACAGTGATGCGGAGTGGAGGAATATGATCGAGGAGGAAGTCCTGGAGAGTGTCACGGAAGACGATGGAAGCATTTACCTGGCGCCGGAGAGCACGATGGCTTTTTCCTGCTCCGGCATTTTCTGGAATGAGGAGCTGTTTGCCGAGGCAGGGATTTCGGAGTTCCCGGAGACCTGGGAGGAATTCTGGGAATGCTGCGACCGGCTGCAGGCGGCGGGAATCACGCCGTTGGCGCTGCATACGGAGGGCACGGCCTGGGTGCCGATGCTTCTGGCCACTGCGAAGGCAGCGGAGACGGAGGAGGGAGCAGAGTTTCTTAAGACAATCTATCCGGAAACCTATCAGAATGAGACCGGTACGGAGATTGCGGAAACTTTGCAGAAGCTTTTTTCGTACACGACTGATGATGCGATGTATGAAGATTTTGATGTTGCTTATACGCACTTCTTTTCCGGGGATGCGGCGATGATTGCCAACGGATACTGGATGATTGATGAGATACCGGATGAGATGGCGGACACAGTGCGGTTTTCGACATTTCCGGGAAATGTGCTGATCAGTTCCCCGGAGACCTTCGGGTGGGCGTTGGTATCCTCCTATTCCGATGAGGTAAAAGAAGGTGTGATAGAGTTTTTCAAGTTCCGCACACAGCAGAGCCTGGAAGAAAAAGAGCAGTTGTTTGCGGATGGTGCGGGCAGCAGCAACCGTGCGCTGACAGATTATCTTGAGGCATATAACAACGCCGGTCAGTTTATTCCGAATTACCAGGCAAACTGGAATTCTATTCTGCAGGAGGAAACACTGGGAACATACCTGCCGTTATTGATCGAAGGCAAGATAACAGTGGAAGAATTTACAGCGGCAGAGGATGAGAGCATCGCGGAATTTAATGCAGAAAATTAAACCGAAGTATTTTTTTTGATATTTCATGTTTTTAAATTGCTAAAGGATTTTCCCTCTTTTTGGTAGGATAGATACCAACAGGTAACTTGTTTCTTATCCTAAAAAAGAAAAGAGGGAATTTTTTATGAAGAACAGAAAAAGATTTTTGGCAATGGGACTGGTGGCAGCCATGGGCGCATCTCTCCTTGCGGGATGCGGATCCTCCGGTGATACGGGAACGACCGATTCCGATGCAGGTGATAGCAGTGCCGCCGCGGAGAGCACAGAGACAGCCTCAGCAGACAGCGAAGGTTCTGTTTACTGGCTGAATATGAAGCCGGAGGCGGATGAGGCACTGCAGGAGATTGCGGCGACCTACACGGAGCAGACCGGGGTCGAGGTAAAGGTTGTGACGGCGGCATCCGGTACATACGATTCCACGCTGACGGCGGAGATGGACAAATCGGAAGCGCCGACCCTGTTTGTCGTCGGTAATGAGGCGGCTGTGAAGACCTGGGGAGATTACTGCATCGACCTGACCGGAACAGATGTTTACAATGAGCTGACCACAGACGATTTCACGCTTTACGATGAAGAGGGGCGCGCAGTTTCGACCGGTTACTGTTATGAGAGCTTTGGCATTATTGTAAACCTGACTCTTCTGGAGCAGGCCGGCTATAGCCTGGATGATATTAACAACTTCGACACCTTAAAGACTGTGGCGGATGATATCCATGCCCGCGCGGACGAACTTGGTTTTGACGCATTTACCTCCTCGGGTATGGATGATTCATCCTCCTGGAGATTTACCGGACACCTGGCAAATATGCCGCTTTACTATGAGTCGGTTGACGATGAGTGGACGGAAGCTCCGGCAGAAATCACCGGCGCATATCTGGATAACTTCAAGCAGATCTGGGATCTCTATATTGAGGACAGCGCATACGATGCTTCCACGCTGGCGACCGGCGGATATGACGCGGAGGGAGAGTTCCTTGCGGGCAGCGCGGTGTTCTATCAGAACGGTACCTGGGAGTATGCCGCTCTGAGTGAAGTATACAGCAACGATGAACTGGCAATGATTCCGATCTACATCGGCGTAGATGGTGAGGAAAATGCCGGTCTGGCCTCCGGCACAGAGAACTGCTGGTCGGTCAATGCGAATGCCTCCGGGGAAGATCAGCAGGCGACACTTGATTTTATGTACTGGCTGGTTACCTCTGAGGAGGGCACAGCGATGATGGCGGAGCAGTTTGGCGAGATTCCGTATGCACAGGCTGCCGAGAATGAGAATGTTTTCTTCCAGTATGCAAATCAATACATCGAAGAGGGCAAGTACACTGTGAGCTGGGCATTCAATTACACACCGAACGTGGATGAGTGGAGAGCAGGCCTTGTAGCAGCGATGAACCAGTATGATGCGGGCGGCGACTGGTCCAATGTGGAGACCGCATTTGTAGCCGGTTGGGCGCA
Source organism: Clostridiales bacterium (assembly GCA_021204005.1). Taxonomy (GTDB): domain Bacteria; phylum Bacillota; class Clostridia; order Lachnospirales; family Lachnospiraceae; genus Eubacterium_I. Next base: position 4,994 of record JAJQAD010000117.1, on the reverse strand, counting down.
GCAGTACGCAGCGGCAAATGAATAAGCGGTTAGTCTGTCTATGACAGTCTGAGATACCCGCTGTACGGGGAGCGATTGTGCGGGAGCAGAGAATCATCTGCTCCCGCGATTTGCAGAAGCACATCTGCAGTTTATCGTGAAGAAAATAATTTCTCTACTCCGATGGAATCGGGTTTATTGAAGAAGGAGTTCGTTTATGAAAAAGAAAAAAAGGCCGGTTTTTTATCGTCCTCTGCGGTTACGATGACTGCCCGCCCCATACGGAAATTTTTTCCGTTGTTTATGGGACCTACACTGGCAGCTTTTGCCATCGGCTTTATTGTCCCTTTTGCGCAGGGATTATATCTGTCTTTCTGTAACTTTACGACGACCAGTGATGCGGAGTTTATTGGCTTCGGGAACTATCTGAAAGCGTTTAAGGATGCATCCTTTGTCCATGCATTCTGGTATACGGCGCTCTATGCGCTGGTTTCACTGGTTCTGATCAATGTCATTGCGTTTATGATTGCGTACGCACTGACCCGGGGAATTAAGGGATCGAACCTGTTTCGGACCGCGTTTTTTATGCCGAATCTGATCGGCGGAATCGTGCTTGGCTATATCTGGAACATGATTTTCAACGGTATCTTAAGCCGCTATAACACGTCGATTCTGCTGGAGACGAAGTATGGTTTCTGGGGACTGATCATTGTCATGTGCTGGCAGCAGATCGGTTATATGATGATTATTTACATTGCCGGGATACAGGCGCTCCCTGAGGATATGATGGAAGCGGCAAAGATCGATGGCGCCAGCGGATGGCAGACGCTCACAAAGGTGACGATTCCGAATGTGATGCCCTCCATTACAATCTGTATGTTCCTGACCCTCTCCAATGGCTTCAAGCTCTTTGATCAGAACCTGGCACTGACCGCGGGGCAGCCATACACGTGGCAGGCGGACGGAACGGTAGTGAAGACCACGGAGATGCTGGCATTAAACATTTATAACACGTTCTATGGGCAGAGCAGTTCGTCCAGAGGTGTAGCGCAGGCGAAAGCCGTGCTGTTCTTTATCCTGGTGGCGGCCATCTCCCTCATTCAGCTGAGAGCGACCAGATCAAAGGAGGTAGACCAGTCATGAAAAAAAGAAGATCAACGGGGCTTACCGTTATGTTTTCAGTGATTGCAGTGATCTATATTCTGCCGCTGTTTATCGTATTGATGAACTCGTTTAAAGAAAATACGTATGTCAAAACTGAGACATTTGCGTGGCCTGCCGGGGACAGTTTTGTCGGATGGGCGAATTATCTGAAAGGATTTACCTTTGGAAATTATCCTTTCCTGAAATCGGTGCTGTTCAGTTTCGTGATCACGCTATTATCCACTGCACTGATTCTTCTCTGTACGTCGATGGCAGCCTGGTATATCGCGCGGGTTAACACTGTACTCTGCAAAATCTGTTACTACCTGTTTGTGTTTTCCATGGTGGTCCCGTTTCAGATGCTGATGTTTACGCTGGCAAAGACGGCGGATACGCTGAAGCTGAATACGCCGTGGACGATACCGATTATTTATCTGGGCTTTGGAGCAGGAATGGCGGTGTTTATGTTCACCGGTTTTGTAAAGGATCTGCCTCTGGAGATTGAGGAAGCCGCCGCCATCGACGGCTGCGGACCGGTCCGGACATTTTTCGTGGTGATAATGCCGATGCTGAAACCAACCATGATTTCCATCGCGATTCTTGAGATCATGTGGATCTGGAACGACTATCTCCTGCCGTACCTGGTGCTGGATCGTACGAAATATATGACGATCCCGATTCACATCCAGTATCTGCAGGGAAGCTACGGTTCTGTGGATCTGGGTGCTATTATGGCGCTGATCACGCTGAGTATTATTCCGGTGATCGTGTTCTATCTTACCTGCCAGAAATACATCATCAAAGGTGTTGCAGCCGGCGCGGTGAAAGGGTAAACTGGAAAAAATGATAAATTAATGTGAGGTCCCCATGGAATTACTGAGACTTGTAATCGTAGACGATGAAGATATCTTACTCCAGGGATTACTGGACACATATGACTGGAACGACATGGGATTTGAGGTAGTGGGGAGTGCCAGAAGCGGAGAACAGGCACTCAGGGTGATCCGCGAGACAGCTCCCCAGGTGGTTCTGACAGATATCCGTATGAAACAGATTACGGGTCTCATGGTCATGGAGGAGATCCGGAAATCGGGTCAGACATGCTTGTTTATCGTGCTGAGCGCCTATCAGGATTTCGCCTATGCGCAGCAGGCCTGTGATCTGGGAGCGTTCGCTTATCTGCTGAAGCCGATTGACAGTGTAAAGCTGCGGGAGACCATGGAGCGGGCATACCGTACCTGCTTAAAGCAGATGGAGACCGAAGAAAAGTCGGAGAGCTGGGAGAAAATATTTGCGGAGGATTCCGATACCTATCTGCGGATGTCGGTCTGGCAGTATATCTGCGGCAGCATCCCGAAAGAGCGGCTGGAAGAGATTTTCGCGGTCTTCGCGGAACAGCTGGGCGGGGGCGACCTGTATATTACGATTTTTGTGGACCATGATCTCGCTTATAAAATTATGAATGCGGCGGCGCAGGGCTTTTCGGATTTTGTGCGTCGCCTGGAAGAAAAACTCGGGAGCAGGTTCTTTTACTGGCGATTTGACAATGAGGAGAACAATGTCGTTTTCCTTGTGAATACAAAGGACACGGTGTCTGTGAGAGAGTTAAAGCAGATGGTGGACGGTGTGAAAACGGAACTGCAGGTTCCCATTGTAGCCGCGATCTCCAAGCCGTATCGAGGCATCCCCGGCATCCGCCGCAGCTACGAGGAGGCGAAAAGTCTGTTTGTTGTCGCTAATCTTTCCGCCGACGGATATTTTGCTTTCCCCGCTGAGGCGGAAGAGAAAAAGGAAGGGGCGGGATTGCCGGAGAGCGAGCAGATTCTCCGCGCTGTGCGGCAGAATGATCCGAAAGGGTTAAAACAGGCTTTTGTGGATTTTATCTACGGTCTCCCTACAGGGGAGGAATCGCAGTGCCGTCAGATTCATTATATGATGGTAAAAGCCGAGTTTATGGTCTCGGAATCCTATGGGATGAGTGAGGAACTGCGGCAGCAGTTTCAGAATTATTACACACAGCTGCGTCAGCTGACAGCTCTCCAGGCCGTGAATATCTGTTATAAGATTCTGGTGTCAGTGGTGGAGAACCGGAAGAAAGAAGCGATGTCAAACGCCGGCTTTGCGAAAGATTACATTCATACCGCGCTGGCGTATATAGACGAGCATCTGCAGGAAGAAGACCTTTCCATCGTATCGGTGGCATCTTATGTATATCTGAATCCGGTTTATTTTGGCAGGGTGTTCAAAAATACGATGCAAATGACGTTTAAACAATATCTTCTGCAGCGCAGGCTGGAAAAGGCAAAAAGTCTTCTGGAAGAGGGAAATAAAAGCATCGGAGCGATCTGCGAACAGGTTGGCATCAGTAACCCGTCTTATTTTTCTCATGTGTTTAAGCAATACACGGGAAAACTGCCGAGAGAATATAAGCGGGAGTTATAGGAAAGCGAAGGATCAGTGAATAATAGCATTTTGCAGCAATGTTTTACAGGAAAGGTCAGAGAAGAATGAGAAGGAGCGGAATTTTAATGCCGGTGGCGTCTCTGCCGGGAGCTTACGGCATCGGATGTTTTGACAGGGAGGCGTATGCTTTCGTTGATATGTTGCGGGCGGCTGGCAGAAGTTACTCCAGCTTTCGGTACACCGTAAACCACATCGTGAGAAAGCAGGCCGTCCCTCCGATCAGGTTTGATACCGGCTCGGCCAGAAATACGCCGTCGGTTCCCAGATACAGCGGGAAAAGCAGCGTCAGCGGCACGACGATGACGACCTTGCGCAGGATGGAGAAAAAGACGGCCCGCTTTGCTTTCCCCAGTCCGACAAAGGTGGACTGACCCATAAACTGCAGGCTCATAAACACGAATCCCATAAAGTGAATCCGGAGTGCGCGGACTCCCAGAGTGATGGTCTGCGCGTCCGTGGAAAAAATGCGGAGGAAAGCGCCGGGAAACAGCAGGATGACCAGCCACATGGCAGCTGTGTAGACGATACCGGCCAGAGACATAAAACGGATGCCTTCCTTTACCCGCTGCGGTTTCTTTGCGCCGTAGTTGTAGCCGAGTACCGGCTGTGCGCCGCTGCTTAAGCCGCTGACTGGGAGGGAAGCCATTTCGCGGACGCTGTTGATGATGGTCATGATTCCCACATAGACATCGCCGCCGTAAGTCTGCAGTGTGGCGTTGCAGACAATCTGAACCAGGCAGTTGGTAAACTGCTGCATAAATCCGGTGACACCCAGGCTCAGGATTTCTCTGATCAGGCGCAGTTTCAGGCGCATGTGGGCGAACGTCAGCCGGTATTCATTCTGTTTTCCAAGCAGAAATCGCATAATCCAGAGCGCGGATACTCCCTGACTGATGACGGAGGCGAGGGCGGCTCCCTGCACGCCCAGGCCCAGGGCAAAGATAAAAATGGGGTCAAGAATCAGGTTCAGCACGGCTCCGATGATGGTCGTCCACATGGCAGTCCGCGGGAATCCCAGCGCGCTGATGAATCCGTTCATCCCGGTGACGATCATGGAGAACAGCACGCCGAAAAGGTAAATCCGCAGATAGCTCTCTGCATAGACGATGGTGTCGTCGCTGGCTCCGAAGAGATAGAGCACCGGCACGCGGAATGTGTAGCAGAGCGCAAAAATGACAACGGAGGAGAGCAGGATCAGGGTAAACACATTGCCGAGGATGGCCTTCGCCTTTTCTTCTTCCTTTGCGCCGCGCGCGATGGAAAACAGCGGCGTGCCGCCGGTGCCGAAGAGATTGGCGAAAGCCAGAATCAGCGTGCTGAACGGAAAGGTCAGTCCTACCCCGGTTAAGGCCAGACTGCCGACCCCCGGCAGGTGTCCGATATAGATGCGGTCTACCACATTATATAGC
>JAJQAD010000129.1 GCA_021204005.1 Clostridiales bacterium | reverse complement strand
CGGGAAAATTTCTTAATTTACCTCTTGACAAAGGTCACTTCATAACAGTGAGATAGGAAATCTGTGATTTCCGTAATCGAACTTATGCAAAGCTGGAAATCAGGGATTTCCGAGTGGGCACGGCGGAGTTCATGATATAATATGTGTGATGGAGCACGAAAGAGAAGGAGAAACTTATGAATATTGTGGTGTGCATCAAACAGGTGCCGGGTACCAGTCAGGTCGAGATTGATGAGGAGACCGGTGTGTTAAAGCGCGACGGAGCCGCTACGAAGATCAACCCTTATGATCTCTATGCCATGGAGACGGCTTTGCGGCTGCGGGAGCAGAATGGAGGAACCGTGACTGCCGTCACGATGGGACCGCCCCAGGCAGAGGTTATGATGAAGGAAGCTTATATGATGGGGGCGGATGATGCGTTTATTTTTACGGACCGTGTTTTTGCCGGTGCGGATGTCCTTGCTACATCCTACACGCTGGCGCAGGGTATTTCCGCGATTGGGGATTTTGATATCATTGTATGCGGGAAGCAGACGACAGACGGTGACACGGCCCAGGTGGGACCGGCCATGGCGGAATATCTGGGCATTCCCTGTGCTGCCTGGGTCGGTGAGATCGGAGAGATGGATGGCGCGTCCATTACGGTTGGCCAGGATTTTGTCAATCTGAAACAGACGGCCAGGATGCAGCTGCCCTGTCTGATTACGGTCGAGAAAGATATCTATACGCCTCGCCTGCCATCCTACCGGCTGAAAGCGGCGAGCAAAGACCGCGAGGTACATATGATGACCTTTGCGGATTTTAAAGATCAGGACAAAAACCACTACGGGCTGAAAGGCTCTGCTACCTCTGTGGATCGTATTTTCCCTCCGGAGACACATGAGGGACAGGTTTTTCTGCAGGGCAGTGTGTCTGAAATCGCGGATCAACTGACGGCGCTATTCGCGGAGAGAAAATACCTTAACTAACAGCCCTTGCAAGTAAACGGAAATGAGGAGTGACAGGACATAATGGCAGAATTATATTTTCATTCAGAGCAGTGTATCCTCTGCGGGCAGTGTGTGGAGAAATGTCCCTTTGGAGCACTGGAAATAAAAAATGACAGGGTGGAGATCAATGCATCCTGTAAAATGTGCAGACTGTGTGTTAAGACCTGCCCTGTGAATGCTGTTTCCCTGGTGGAAACGGAAGAGAAAAAGGCGGTAGTGGACAAGGATGCCTGGAGCGGCGTCATGGTTTTTGTGGAGCAGGAGGAAGCGGGGATTCATCCGGTAGCCTTTGAACTGCTGGGAAAAGCACAGGAGCTGGCGGGAAAAATCCACCAGCCGGTTTATGCCGTGATTATCGGCGGAGAAAATGTGAGAGAGCAGGCAAAGCTGCTTCCGGGTTACGGCGCAGACAGAGTTTTTGTCTATGCACATCCGGAGCTGGCTTATTACAGGGGCGATGTCTATGCCAACGTTATGGAATCGTGTATTAACCGGGTAAAGCCGGCGGTCGTTCTGGTGGGGGCAACCGCTCTGGGACGATCTCTGGCACCCGCCTGTGCGACACGGTTTCGTACCGGACTGACGGCGGACTGTACCATGCTTGATATGAAGGAAAATACCGATCTGGTTCAGGTCCGGCCTGCGTTTGGCGGGAATATTATGGCGCAGATTATCACCACAAATACCAGACCGCAGTTTGCAACGGTCCGCTATAAAGTGATGAATGCGGTGCGTCGGGAGGATGCGCATGGTGAAATTGTCGATTGTGAACTGACACATCAGATGCTTCGTTCCAGAATAGAAGTGCTTGGCACACAGATTATGGAGCATAAAAAATCCATTGAGGAGGAGGATGTTCTGGTTGTGGCCGGCCGTGGTGTGAAAAAAGAAGAAGACCTGGAAATGCTGCGTGAACTGGCGGACGCCCTGGGCGGACAGCTGGCGACCACCCGTCCTTTAGTAGAGAAAGGGTGGGGCGATGTGACGACGCAGATCGGTCTTTCCGGCAGAACGGTAAAGCCGAAGCTGATTATTACCTGCGGCGTGTCAGGTGCGGTTCAGTTTGCGGCGGGAATGGACGGTTCTGAGTGCATTGTATCTGTCAACACAGACCCGGAGGCGCCGATTTTCAGGATCGCAAATTATTGTATCGTGAAAGATCTGTATGAGTTTATCCCGGAACTCCTCCGAACGGTAAGGAACTATCAGGGATGACAGGAAAGGAATGTATAAGGCCGGAAGACAGTATTGATATCCACTGCAGCAGATATGTATGTTAAAAAAACAGAGGTGAATTATGGAATATCAGAAAATTACGCCGGAGGGCGTGGAATATTTAAGACAGATTACTTCTCCGGACCGGGTTTTTTACGGGGAAGAGATTGAATATGATTACCATCATGACGAATTGCCGGAACTGGGTACTCATGCGCCGGATGTTGTGGTGCAGGCAGTGACGACAGAGGAGGTTTCCGCAGTGATGCGGTATGCTTACGAGCATGTCATCCCGGTGACGCTGAGAGGCGCAGGGACAGGACTTTCCGGCGGTGCGGTTCCGATTTACGGCGGAATCCTTCTCAGTGTGGAGAAGATGAACCGGATTCTGGAGTGGGATCTGGAGACGATGACGGTGGTTGTGGAGCCGGGAGTGCTGGTGATGGAGCTGGCAAACGCGGCGGAGGAGAGAGGAGTTTTCTACCCTCCGGAGCCCGGTGAAAAAACAGCGTCCATCGGCGGAAATGTGATGACCAATGCCGGCGGCATGAAGGCCGTTGGTTATGGCGTGACCCGGAATTATGTTGTCTCCATGGAGTGTGTTCTGCCGGACGGAAAAGTGATGCAGTTCGGGAGCAATGTGGCAAAAAATACGTCAGGTTATGACATTAAGGATCTGGTGGTAGGATCTGAGGGGACGCTTTGTATCGCGACGAAGCTTCGCATGCGCCTCATTCATCCGCCAAAGGTTTCTTATACACTATTGGTTCCGTATGGTTCTCTGGAGGAGTGTGTGGGAACAGTGCCGAAGTTTATCAATTCGGATCTGAATCCGACGGCGATTGAATATATGCCGAAGTCTCTTCTGGATGACGCGGCATACTACTTAAACAAAGTAATGCCTCATAAAACGGCTGATTCTTATCTGATTCTTATGTTTGACGGAAGCAGCACGGAGGATGTGGAGCGGCGCTGCGACCAGGCGGCGGAGATTTGTCTGGAGAATGGCGCGGAGGATGTTTTCCTCTGCAATACGGATGAGCGGAAAGAGGCAGTGTGGTCTGTCCGCGGAGCAGCGCTTGAGGCGCTGAAAGCTTCCACCACCGATATGGACGAGTGCGATATCGTGGTTCCGCGGAACCGGATTGCGGATTTCTCCCGTTTTGCCGACACGAAGATGGAAGAGACCGGTATCCGCATCTCGATTCAGGGGCATGCGGGAGACGGAAATATGCACATCCAGCTGATGCGGGATGATATGGATCCTGCTGTCTTTGCCGACCGTTATCCAAAGCTGATGACAGAGATGTACGCAAAAGCAAAGGAAATGGGCGGACAGGTCTCCGGTGAGCATGGGATTGGACATGCGCGTGTGAAGGCGCTGGAAAACCATATGGGTCCGGATATGATCGCGCTGTTTCGTGGAATTAAGGCCGTTTTTGATGAGAAACACATTCTGAATCCGGGGAAGGTAATCCGGTAGAGTGGGTATCCTGGATTCATGGAAACTATAAATGTTACTTGAAATATGATAGCATTTGTGCTATCATATTATACAATAATAGATTAGTGTCATTATTGTATAATATTGGGGATATACTATAGATGTACAGATTGAATTTTTATCGAAAAGAGAATGGCTATTCTGAATTGCTGGAATTCCTGGAGGGGCTTAGAAAGAAAGCAGCTACCAGCAAAGATGCGCGGATACAGTTTAAGCAGATTGCTTATTGTTTGCAACTGCTGGAGGAAAATGGAACACGGTTGCCGGAATCAATTACGAAACATCTGGAAGATGATATCTGGGAATTGCGTCCGGGATTTAATCGTATATTTTATTTTTACCATAAAGATGATACGTTTGTTTTGCTGCATCATTTTCGGAAAAAGTCTCAAAAGACTCCGTGCAGGGAAATAGATAAGGCAAAATCAGAACGGGATGATTTCTTACGCCGGGAAGGAGGCAGGAAAGATTATGAGAACAGCGAATAATATCAATGAGGTTAGAACCTGGGATGATTATAAAGCATATGTGAAAGGTTCTGATCCGATTCTGAAACAGGATATTGAAGAGGTTGAACAGATGGCATCCATTGTGAGCGCGGTGATTGAAAGGCGGAATCAACTTGGCATTTCTCAGCGTGAGCTTGCTTCCATGTGCGGACTTCCGCAGTCTTCGGTAGCACGCATTGAGACATGTAAGACAACGCCGAATCTGTCCACATTACTAAAAATGTTGCAGCCGTTGGGATTAACTTTACGCGTTTCACCGGTGGCAGAATAAAGGGAGTTAGGCCTTGTGTTTTTTAGTTCTTTAATTTGAAAAAATAGTCCGAAAGACACAGGTTTATCCGGAAACAGAGATAATCTTAAAAGGCACTGCGGGAATCCCCGCCTGATTGTACAGATTGACCCGGTACCAGCTGGTCTGGGCGAAGGCAATCTGTATCGGATCGGGTGTGGGATTTTTTAATGTCAGAATCAGCCGGCTGCCTTCCGTGGCGGCGTCAAATGCTATTTCCTGCCCTGCACTGTCGAAAAGTTGCATGGCTTCCAGGCAGTCGCCGTGAATGCTCAGGCCGCCCTCCGCATGTGCAAAGGAGATGCGGATACGGTCGCCGTCCCGGATGGTGTCCGTCGCCCGCGGCGCGTCGCAGGGCAGATTTTCCCCGTAGATGTGTCCTCGCGCCAGCAAAGCCAGCCTGTGACCGACCGTTTTTTTGTTTTTCGGGTGGGCGTCTGTCTCCTCGCCGGAGTCAGAGATGGAGCAGAGCCATGTGCCGGGTACGGTGTCGCACACGGCTTCCTGGCAGCGGCGGATTTCCATAAAATTATTGCCCGGCATCTGCATCAACCACCGGGAGAATCCGGGAAGCTGCACGATGAGAAACGGCAGAGCATCATCCTCCCAAAGTGTACGCCAGTCGGCAATCAGAGCGGTCAGCATATCCTGATACAGTTCAGCGAAGCCGAATTCGTCATCGCCTTCCCCTTGATACCAGAGAATACCCCGCACGGAAAATGGCGTGATGGTTTTTAACATATGCTGATAGAGACTGCCGGGGATGCTCTGGGGCTGCGGCTTTTCAAAGTAATCATAAAAGCAGTCGCGATAGAAGTCTCTCGGCAGGTGATGAACAAACTGGCGGAATTCGCGGTCGGGCAGTGTCTGCGGCAGAACCTTTTCCAGAAAAATGTCGGAGAAGGGATTGCCGTGGTCGTTGATCTGTTTTGTGTGCTGCTCTGCAATATATTGATCTAAATCCGCGTATTCCGGAACTTCATGAAAGTGGTCAATCCAGGGTTTCCCGACTTTGTTTACGGTGTCCGGATGCATCCAGGCGGCGGAGACGGTGCCGCCCCAGTTGCAGCCGATGATGCCGACCGGGACATGTAACGCTTCCTTCAGTTCCTTTTGGAAATAGAAGCCGACTGCGCTGAAGTAATCGAGGCTTTCCTTTGTGTCGGCAAAGCGCCAGATCCCCATCCGGCTGTAATCGAAGTCCTCCAGCTGCCCGTCAAAGCAGACCTTGGGGACATCAAAAAAGCGGATACGGTAGTCGGGGCAGCTGATCAGTGCCTCCGGGAGGTGTTTTTCGTAGCGCATCCAGAATTCCATGTTAGACTGGCCGGCGGCGACCCATACCTCCCCGACAGCGATGTTTTTAAGACATATGGTTTCTATAGTCGTATCGTCGGACACGGTTGCTTTTGCGGAATCGGAATCGGCAGCCTCCTTGCTTGCAAAAACAGGATTTTTCGTGGTTTCGGGTATACAGGACGTAATGGTCATGGTCTCTTCCTCAGATGCGGTGAGCGGTGCGAGGATGACTTTCCAGGCGCCATCTGCCCTGGCCGCGGTTTTCACTGTCTGACCTTGAATGGAAACCGTCACTTCTGCACCGGACACAGCCTGTCCCCAGATTGGAACCGGTTTTTGGTGCTGTAAGATCATGTTATCCTGGAAAACGACGGGAATTGTTAGTGTGGTTGTTTTATTTATGTTTTGCCTGGCTTTTGAAATCATGATTTGCCCTCTTTCTGACGTTCTGCTATCAGAATCATACTCTATTAGCTATCGATTTTCAATGTCATTTATCTCGGAATGTGAAGTTTCCTGCTTATTCATCCCAGACTGCGAAGTTTCGTAATTGCTCAGAACAAGGCTCTATAATGCCTGGAATAATTACAAATTCCCTATTGCATCTGCGGAGCGTATTGAATAAAATAAAACCAGAAAAAACAGATGCGTTTGCATCGGGAGGGAGGACAGAATGAAAGGAACATATTTTCTGGGGAATCAGTCTTTTGAGACCCGCGATCTGCCGCAGCATACGCTTGCACCGGATGAGGTGCTGGTGAAAGTGGCGGCCTGCGGCGTCTGCGGGACGGATGTTCATATTTATCATGGGGACAAGGGCTCTGCCGCTGTGAAGCCGCCGGTGGTTCTGGGACATGAATTTGCGGGCATCATCGAAGCCGTGGGAAGCGAGGTGGAGGAGTTTGCCGCGGGCGACCATGTGACGGTGGACCCCAACATATACTGCGGAAAGTGCTACTATTGTCGAATCGGGAAAAAGCAGCTCTGTACCGGTCTGTACGCGATCGGTGTCAACCGCGACGGCGGTTTTGCAGATTATTGCTATGTACCGCAGGGGCAGTGTTATAAACTGAAAAAAGAAATTCCGCTGGCACACGGAGCGATGGCGGAGCCGCTGGCCTGCTGTATTCACGGCATTGACCGGGCGGGCATCCGCTCCGGCGATACCGTCTGTGTGATCGGAGGCGGAGCCATCGGGCTTCTGATGGTGCAGCTGGCAAAGCTTGCCGGTGCTTCGGCTGTTCTCCTGAGTGAGCCGGTGGAGCTGCGCAGGTCGATCGGACTTGAACTGGGTGCGGATGCCGCGATTGACCCTGTCCGGGAATCTCTGGGAGATCGAATCCGGGAAATCCTCGGGATGGAGGGTGTGGATGTGGTGATCGAGTGTGTCGGCAATGCCATCGCCGCGCAGCAGGCATTCGAGATTGCACACCGGGGAACCACAATCCTGTTTTTCAGTGTGCCGAAATCCGGCGCCACCCATCCGCTCAGTATGGAGGATGTGTATCAGAAGGAACTGACGATAGTCGGGTCAATGATTAATCCGGATACCCACTTGCGGGCAGTGGAATTGATCAACAGCGGACGGATCCGCCTGGAGCCGCTGATCACGCATTATTTCCCGGTAGAACAGGTAGAGGCTGCGATTCAGATGCAGATGAGCAATGAATCGATTAAGGTGATTGTCGGGGAAGTTTAAACAACGCCCGGGAAATACTAAAAGTAAAGTGCCGCTTTGCGATGCTTCGCGTGTGAGCGGCTGCGCAGCAAAAATAGTGAGCAGTCGCAGCATACGGGGGAACTGCAAATAAAACATGAGAGATACATAGAGACTCAAAACAAATAAGGACAGTTTTTTGATCAAGAACTGTCCTTTTTTTCTTGCCCGCCGGAAAGTACAATTCTTATTAGAAAATATAACAGTTACGATTCAGAAAGAGAGGGGAAGGGGAATGACACAGTATTATCTCGCGATTGATATCGGAGCCTCCAGCGGCCGCCATATGCTGGCACATCTGGAGGATGGAAAGATGATTCTGCAGGAAATCCATCGTTTTCCAAATGGAATGACGGAAAAAGCTGGCAAAAAAGTCTGGGATGTGGATCGCCTTTTTGCGGAAATTAAGACCGGCATGAAAAAGTGTGCCGAGCTCGGCAAGATTCCGGTCAGTGTCGGTATTGACACCTGGGCGGTGGATTTTGTATTGCTCGGAGAAAACGGTGAGCGTATCACGGATGCAGTGGCTTACCGCGACAGCCGGACGGAGGGGATGGATGAAAAAGTTTATTCATACATCCCGGAGACAGAGTTGTATGCCCGCACCGGAATCCAGAAGCAGAAGTTCAATACGATTTACCAGATGATGGCGATGCGGGAGCAGGAACCGGAGGTTCTGGCACAGGCGAGGACCTATCTGATGATTCCGGACTATTTCCATTATCTGCTTACCGGTGTGAAAGCGGTGGAGTACACCAACGCTTCCTCCACACAGCTGGTGAGCCCTGAGACAAAGCAGTGGGATAAGGAACTGATCGGGCTGCTGGGATATCCCACGGAAATTTTTCCGGAAATTGTAGTGCCGGGAACCTGTCTGGGCGGGCTGAAGCCGGAGATACAGGAGGAGATCGGCTACAACTGCAAGGTGGTCGTCCCGGGCACTCACGATACCGCTTCTGCAGTGCTTGCTGTTCCGGCGGAGGCAAACGAGGACATATTGTATATCAGCTCCGGTACCTGGTCTCTGATGGGGACAGAACTGATGAGCGCTGATTGTTCCCCGGAGGCGCAGAAGCAGAACTTTACCAATGAGGGCGGTTATAATTATCGTTTTCGCTTCCTGAAGAATATCATGGGCCTGTGGATGATTCAGTCCGTGAAAAAGGAGATCGGTGCGGATTTATCGTTTGGCGAAATTTGCGAGATGGCTTCCCGGGAACAGATCGATTCAAGAGTAGACTGCAATGACGACCGTTTCCTGGCACCGGCAAACATGACGGCGGAGGTGCAGGCGGCATGCCGCGAGAGCGGGCAGCAGGTGCCGGAGGGGATCGCACAGGTGGCTTCGGTCATCTATAACAGCCTGGCGGAGTGTTATGGCGAGGCTTGCTGTGAGGTGGAGCGCCTGACCGGGAAAACATATGAGAAAATCCGCATTGTGGGCGGCGGTGCAAACGCAGCGTATTTAAATGAACTGACGGCGAAGGCATCCGGCAAGACCGTGTATGCCGGCCCCACGGAAGGCACGGCCATCGGAAACCTGGCGGCGCAGATGATATCGCTCGGCGTGCTGGAAAATCTGGAGGACGCCAGAGCCTGCATCGGGCGGTCATTCCCGATTCATATATACCGATAACAGTGCAGGTATTAATCACATGAATAATCGGGCAGGAGGCGGCTTTTGCATCTTGCCCGCCGCGCGGGGTGCGGACAGCACAGCTGCCATATTCCTTATGCACCTCTGCGCATATAAAAAAGAAGGAGGACACTGATACTATGAACAGATATGAGAGTGCAAAAGAAATCTATGCAAAAGTGGGGGTTGATACGGACGCAGCAATTGCGAAGCTGAAAACGATCCCGGTTTCGCTGCATTGCTGGCAGGGCGACGATGTCATCGGCTTTGACCATGACGGACCGCTGACCGGCGGTATCCAGACTACAGGAAATTATCCCGGCAAGGCCACCACGCCGGAGCAGCTGATGGCGGATATCGATGAGGTGATTAAAGTGACGCCTGGCATGAAGAAAATCAATGTGCATGCCAACTATGCGATCTTTGAGGATGGCTATGTCAACCGGGATAAGCTGGAGCCGAAGCATTTTCAGAAGTGGGTGGATTTTGCGAAAGAGAGAGGCATGGGATTGGATTTTAACCCTACATTTTTCTCTCATCCCATGGTAAAAGACGGCCTGACTCTTTCCAGCCCGGATGAGGAGACAAGAAAATTCTGGATTGAGCACGGTAAAGCATGTATCCGCATTTCCCAGTATTTTGCGGAGCAGACCGGCATCCCCTGCGTGATGAACATCTGGACTGGCGATGGTTTTAAGGATGTGCCGACAGACCGTCTCGGTCCGCGGGAGCGCTACAAAGATTCCATCGAGCAGATTATTGCGGAGCCCCATGACCCGGCGATGGTTAAACCCTGTGTGGAGTCCAAGGTATTCGGCATCGGCGTGGAATCCTATACCGTCGGAAGCGGTGAGTTCGCGCTGAGCTTTGCCGCTACTCATGAGGGATGTATTCCGCTGATGGATAACGGCCATTATCATCCGACTGAAGTGGTGTCTGACAAGATTCCGGCGCTGCTGACATTTTTCCCGGAAATCGCACTGCATATCACGAGACCGGTGCGGTGGGATTCCGACCATGTGGTGCTGTTTGATGATGAGACAAAGGAGATGGCCAAGGAGATCGTTCGCTGCAATGCCATTGACCGCGTCAACATGGCGCTGGATTATTTTGACGCGAGCATCAACCGGATCAGCGCGTGGGCGGTGGGCTTCCGCAGCTGGCAGAAAGCGCTGCTGAATGCGCTCTGCATGCCCCATGAGGAATTGAAAAGCCTTCAGAATGCGGCGAACTGGACGGAGGCGATGGTCCGTCAGGAGCAGGTAAAAATGCTTCCGTTCGGAGATGTGTGGGAAGAATACTGCAGACAGTGCGGCACGAACGACAACGAGTGGTTTGACGAAGTGATTCGCTATGAGAAAGAAGTGCTTTCGCAGAGATAGAGCGGAAAATGCAGCTGTATCATGGACAGATTGCAGCGGATGAATTGAAGTAAGAGCGTTTTGTATTAGAGTGATGCTTCAGGAAAAGGAGTAAGCTAGGAAACACGGATATAATTTCTGCATAAAAAAGGAGAGCAGCTATGAACAGTATTTTTGGTGTAAAAGTAATCGAAGAGTATATTCAGATGTGTACGGACGGCGTCCGTCAGGGGTGGCATGAGAGAAACGGCGGAAACCTGACCTACCGTATGCGTGAGGACGAAGTGGATGAGTGCAGACGCTATTTTAAGGAGACACCCGGCGAGTGGGTGAACATGGGCGTGCAGGCGGACAACCTGGCCGGCGAGTATTTCATTTCTACCGGCAGCGGAAAGTTCCTCCGCAACGTAGATCTGGAGCCGCAGAACAATATCTGCATTGTCGAGATTAATGAGGCCGGCGACAGCTATCGCATCGTCTGGGGACTGGAAGAGGGCGGCGTGCCCACCAGCGAGTTCCCGACCCACTTTATGAACCATTCTGTCCGCAAGCGGGTGACAAACGGAGAGAACCGTGTCATCTATCATGCGCATACCCCGTATGTCATTGCCCTGACCTTTGTCCTTCCCCAGAGCGCGGAGGTCTTCACCCGGATGCTCTGGAAAAGTGCGACCGAATGCTGCGTGGTCTTTCCCGGCGGCGTAGGCGTGGTGCCGTGGATGGTTCCCGGCGGTGCCGACATTGCGAGAGCCACCTGCGCGGAGATGGAGAAGTACGATGCGGCTGTATGGTCTTTCCACGGCCTCTTCGTATCCGGTCCCAATTTTGATATCGCGTTCGGTCTGATGCACACCATCGAGAAAGCAGCGCAGATCGCGAGCATCGCTTTGTCCGCGAGCCCGGACGGAAAGCTGAGACAAGTCATCACCGACGATAACCTGAGAGCCATCGGAAAAGAGTTTGGCGTAACCTTAAATGAGGATGTGCTGAACTATAAGTCGGACGATCCGCTGTATTGCTAATCCATTTTCTTTTTATAAAGCCAGGTACGATATGATGGCGTTTTGTCTATTTCAAATCTTATGGTGGTTTGGCTTTCATAGGCTGACCAATTATGTCTGCTCAGGATGAAGAAAAGGGCAGGTTATATATTTACAATGCAACTTTGTAGGGGCGTTTTTAGCTGAGACGAAATCCAGTACTTACTAAGACTTAGGCGCGAAGGCTATCCTGAGCGTCTTAGTCGCAGTTAGTACTTAGTTTGTCGAAGCGTTGCCCCGGTTGCTTGTAGATATATAACCTGCCCTTTCTTCATCCGTCCGAATTATTCACCCTTTCGTATATTGCTCCAGCCTCTTTTCCATGGCGTCCACCACAGTCTGTAGCACTTTGATCCGCGCATAATATTTGTTATTGCCTTCCACGATGATCCATGGAGCCGCCATAGTGGAAGTGCGGACCAGCATCTCGTCCACGGCTTTTTCGTACTCGTCCCATTTTTCGCGGTTTCTCCAGTCCTCATCAGTGATTTTCCACTGTTTTTCCGGATTTTCCATGCGCTCGTTGAAGCGGCGTTCCTGTTCATCTTTGTCAATCTGAAGCCAGAATTTCAACACGATGGCGCCGTGGTCGACGAACTGTTTCTCCATCTCGTTAATTTCCTGATAGGCGCGCTGCCATTCCTCACGGGTGCAGAAGCCCTCAATCCGTTCCACCATGACGCGGCCGTACCAGGTCCGGTCAAAGATGGCGATGTGGCCGTCCTTGGGAACGTTGTTCCAGAAGCGCCACAGGTAATGGTGAACTTTCTCAATGTCGTTGGGCGATGCGGTGGGGTGCACCCGGTAGCCGCGGGGATCCATTTTTTCCGTCAGGCGCTTGATGGCACCGCCTTTGCCTCCGGCATCCCAGCCTTCAAAACCGAGAATCACAGGGATTCTTCGCTTGTAAATCTCACCGTGAAGGTCGGCAATCCGGTTCTGCAGCCGTTTTAACTCTGCGCGGTATTTATCGCGCTCTAAGGAGAGGCTCAGATCCACTTTTTGCAGACTGGAGGTGCGGAGCACATCATCATCGTACTCGACAGAGGCGGGAGCGGGAACCGTGGTGATGTCGCTGTCCGCAGCGGATCCCTCCGCTTTGCGCCGAAGCGCAGCCTTCAAAGCCTCAATGACTGCGGTATATATTTTGACCGTTGCAAAGGAACGATCCATGGACTCGATAATGGTCCAGGGTGCGTAGGCCTTGTCCGTGTACTCTAGCATTTCATCGTTCATGGCTTTGTATTTGTCAAATTCCTTGTTGCGTCTTAAATCGTCCTCCGACACGCGCCAGGAGCTGGACTGGACATCAGCCAGGCGTTTGAATCGTTTTTTCTGCTCTTTTTTGTCGATGCAGAGGAAGAGTTTGATGATGACATTCCCGTCCGCGGCAAGTTGCCGCTCGAAAGAATTGATCTCATTATAGTAGGTAATCAGCCGGTGCTCATCGGTGATGCCGTCGAAGCGGTCTACCAGGACTTTGCGGTACCAGCTGCGGTCAAAGATCGCCATCTGCGTGCTCGACGGAAGCTTGGTCCAGAAACGCCAGAGGAAAGGATGCATCATTTCCTCCGTGGACTCCGGTCCGATGGAGTGGACGTAAAATCCGCGCGGATCCAGCGCGTGAATCAGACGGCTGATCTGATAGCCTTTTCCGGCTGCCCCAAAGCCTTCAAAGACGATAATCACCGGGATTTTTGCCGCTTTGCACTCGCGCTGCAGGCGGGAAAGCTCCGGTTCCAGAACTTCCATGCGTTTTTTGTAATCTTCCTTTGACATGGATTTGGTCAGGTCGAGTTGTTCTAACATATGCAGTACCCCCATTTCTTTTTATCTTTTATTTTACACGAAAATTCAGAAAATTCTACCATGTGAGAAAACTTTTATACAGAATCTGTTGACAAAGACAGGGAGAAGTGTATAATGAAAACAACATATGAACAATCGTTCAAGTGAGCAAATGAGTGTGAAATAGGAAAGGACATTGCTGAGATGAAGAAAACTTACAAAATCGATGTGGACTGTGCGAACTGTGCAAACAAGATGGAGGATGCTGCCAATCATACCGCCGGCGTGAAATCTGCTGTCGTCAATTTTATGACGCTGAAAATGACGGTGGAGTTTGACGAGGGACAGGAGCCGAAAGCGGTGATGAAAGATGTACTGAGAAACTGTAAAAAGGTAGAGGACGATTGCGAGATTTTTTTCTAAGCACATTGCATGACTTTTCCCTGGTGAATCTTAAATGTTTGTTTCAGGTGCTGAAAATGCGCTGTGAATCGGAAAATCTGTCTGAGAGAATCAGTGTGGAAAGAAAGCAGTTTTTGTTGTAAAACTGCGGATTGGAGAATGCGTTATGAATAAAAAACAAAAAAAGGTTCTGACCCGCATTATCCTGTCTGCTGCCCTGATGGTTATATTTGCTGTCTTTACGGCGGAGGGTGATACCCGCAGATCACAGTATCTGCGGCTGGCGCTTTTTCTGATTCCGTATCTGATTATCGGATATGATATTCTGCGGAAAGCGTTTAAGGGGATTTTAAACCGGCAGGTATTTGATGAAAATTTTCTGATGGCGGTGGCGACCATCGGCGCAATTCTGCTCGGAGAGTATGCCGAGGGTGTGGCGGTTATGCTGTTCTATCAGATCGGAGAGTTTTTCCAGAGCTACGCGGTGGGGAGGAGCCGGAGAAATATCAGCGAGCTGATGGATATCCGGCCGGACTATGCCAACATCGAGCGGGATGGCACTGTGGTGCGCGTGGATCCTGATGAGGTGGAGGTCGGCACAGTAATCGTGGTGCAGCCGGGAGAAAAAATTCCGATTGACGGGATTGTTGTCTCCGGCACATCGGCGCTCAATACCAGCGCCCTGACAGGGGAGAGCGTTCCCCGCAGTGTCAGGGAGGGCGGGGAAGTGATCAGCGGCTGCATTAATTTAAGTGGCGTGCTGCGGATTCAGACGACGAAGGACTTTGGGGAGTCCACCGTTTCCAAAATTCTGGAGCTGGTGGAAAATTCTACGTCCAGAAAGTCCAGGTCGGAGAATTTTATCTCAAAGTTTGCAAAGTATTACACGCCGGCGGTCTGCGGTCTGGCGCTTGCCCTGGCGGTTGCGCCGCCGGTGGTCCGTCTTTGCATGGGACTTGCGCCGGAGTGGAGTAACTGGATATACCGGGCGCTCACTTCTCTGGTCATCAGCTGTCCCTGTGCTCTGGTCATCAGCATTCCCTTAAGCTTTTTTGCCGGGATTGGCGGGGCGAGC
The DNA here is from genome assembly GCA_021204005.1 of Clostridiales bacterium. Lineage (GTDB taxonomy): Bacteria > Bacillota > Clostridia > Lachnospirales > Lachnospiraceae > Eubacterium_I. The sequence continues at coordinate 6,106 of JAJQAD010000129.1, read as the reverse complement.
AGCCAGGGAATTCTGATCAAGGGGTCGAATTACCTGGAGACTCTGTCCCAGACAAAATGTGTTGTGTTTGACAAGACGGGGACCATGACAAAGGGCGTGTTTGAGGTCAGCGGCATTCATCACAGTGAAATGCCGGAGGAGAAGCTTCTGGAATATGCTGCATATGCAGAATGTGCTTCCTCCCATCCTATCAGCAGGAGCCTGCAGGAGGCTTACGGAAAACCGATAGACCGGAGCCGTGTGACGGATATCCGCGAGATCAGCGGTCGGGGCGTTACCGCGGTGGTGGATGGCCAGACTGTGGCGGCAGGCAACGCGAAACTGATGCGGGATTTTGGCGTTTCCTGGGTGGATTGCCATGAGACGGGCACAGTCGTGCATATCGCGCTGGACGGCACATATGCAGGACATATCCTGGTCTCCGATGTTGTCAAACCAACCGCGAAAGAGGCTGTCGCGGAGTTGAAGCGCGCCGGGGTTGTAAAGACCGTGATGCTTACCGGGGATGCGGGAAATGTGGCGGAGCGCGTGGCGGAAGAGCTTGGCATTGATGAGGTGTACAGTGAACTGCTTCCCGCAGATAAAGTATCAAAAGTGGAAGAAATTCTCGGCGCGGGTAAGGTGGCGTTTGTCGGCGACGGGATCAACGACGCGCCGGTGCTCTCTCTGGCAGATATCGGCATTGCCATGGGTGCTCTCGGGTCAGACGCGGCAATCGAGGCGGCGGATGTGGTGCTGATGGACGATGATCCCCTGAAGATAGTGAAGGCGATCCGGATTTCCCGGAAATGCATCCGCATTGTCTACCAGAATATATATTTTGCGATCGGCGTCAAAGTGCTCTGCCTGATTCTGGGCGCTTTCGGTGTGGCGAATATGTGGATGGCGATTTTTGCGGATGTGGGAGTGATGGTGATCGCAGTGTTAAACGCTGTGCGGGCGTTGTTTGTGAAGCGGTTGTAAACGACTATAAGGTAGCAGCGGTGCATGCTTGTTCACTAAGGAACTGTCACAAAATAACTTATGCATCCTGCACCGGCTAATACGCGAACCGCAGGTCCTAAAAGCCTCGCCGTAGCCCGGCGGAGTGCCACTTTTTTTAGACCCACACAACAGGAAATTCGAGGATTATGTGGGTAAAAATAAAAAACAATTACCCACAAAGATAAGAAGTGGATCGGATTAGTGGGTCAAAAAGAAAAATTTGACCAACAAAAACAAATAAAATTATGATATAGTGGGTTTTAAAGGATAGAATCTGTTTTTGCAATATCGTGTTATTGTTAAAAAGTGCTTTTGACCAGGAAGAAAGGCGTAGTATATGGGAAAAAATAATGTGGATTATGATGTGGAGATCTGTGACACAATTGAGGTTCATGAAGACCTGGTAAAAAAAGTGATGGAGACGATGCCGGAGGAGACAGAACTGTATGATCTGGCGGAGCTGTTTAAAATCTTCAGTGATTCCTCCAGGATTAGGATTCTGTTTGTCTTATTTGAAGCGGAGGTCTGTGTCTGCGATCTGGCGAATCTGCTGCATATGTCGCAGTCGGCAGTTTCCCATCAGCTTCGGATTTTAAAGCAGAGCAAGCTCGTGAAAAACCGGCGGGAGGGAAAGTCTATCTTTTATTCCCTTGCGGATGATCATGTGCGGACGATCATTGCGCAGGGCAGGGAACATATAGAGGAGGACTAGAGACCCTGCAGCATATTGTCTGTTGATTTTTTATGAGTTGCTTACGGAGATTTTCAAGGGTCTGATTCCACAGGTGATTTTTCATAATCAAGATAAAAATGCCGCCTCGCGAATTTTATCGTGAGGCGGCAAGTGGTTTTTGCTTTTACAGATGCATTCTTTTGTTACTCTACCGAGTAGTTCGGAGCCTCTTTTGTAATGTGGATATCGTGCGGGTGGCTTTCCTTTAAGGATGCGGCCGATATCTTTACGAAGCTGCTCTTTGCAGTCAGTTCCGGAATCGTCGGAGCGCCGCAGTAACCCATACCGGAGCGGATGCCGCCGACCAGCTGGAAGATGGTATCCTCCACGCTGCCTTTGTAAGCGACGCGTCCTTCCACGCCCTCGGGAACCAGCTTCTTGGCGTCTTCCTGGAAGTAGCGGTCCTTGCTGCCGTTCTCCATGGCGGCCAGGGAACCCATGCCGCGGTATACCTTGTACTTACGGCCCTGATAGAGCTCAAAATCGCCGGGAGCCTCGTCACAGCCCGCAAACATCGACCCCATCATGCATACGCTGGCGCCGGCCGCAAGAGCCTTTGTCATATCGCCGGAATACTTGATGCCGCCGTCTGCAATGATCGGGATATTGTACTCTCTGGAAACATTGTAGCAGTCCATGATCGCCGTGATCTGGGGGACGCCGATACCTGCGACAACGCGGGTCGTGCAGATGGAGCCGGGTCCGATGCCGACCTTGACAGCATCAGCGCCTGCCTCGATGAGGGCTTTCGTTGCCTCTCCTGTAGCCACATTGCCGGCGATAATCTGCAGATCCGGATAAGCTTCCTTGATCTGTCTGACCGCATTCAGAATATTCCGGGAGTGGCCGTGCGCGGAATCTACCACAATGACATCCACATGGGAATTGACCAGAGCTGCCACACGGCTCATCATGTCATGGGTAATGCCGACGCCCGCACCGCAGAGGAGGCGTCCCTGTTCATCCTTTGCGGATGAGGGGTATTTGATCTGTTTTTCAATATCTTTGATGGTGATCAGACCTTTCAGTTTGAAATCATCATCCACGATAGGGAGTTTTTCTTTTCTGGATTTTGCGAGGATGGCCTTGGCCTCCTCGAGGGAAATCCCTTCTTTGGCGGTGACCAGACCCGTACTGGTCATGCACTCGCTGATTTTCTTGCTGAAATCTGTCTCAAACTTCAGGTCGCGGTTTGTGATAATGCCGACTAAGGTGCCGTCGTCCTGGATGATCGGGACGCCGGAAATGCGGAATTTACTCATGAGGTTGTCCGCGTCGAGCAGAGTGTGATCTGCGGAGAGGGAGAACGGGTCAGTGATGACGCCGTACTCGGATCGTTTTACTTTGTCAACTTCTTCGGCCTGTGCTTCGATAGACATGTTCTTATGGATGATGCCGATGCCGCCCTGTCTGGCCATGGCGATCGCCATCCTGTGTTCCGTTACCGTGTCCATGCTTGCACTCATCATGGGGATGTTCAATGTGATTTTATTGGTTAATTTCGTCGTCAGATCAATCATATTGGGTGTCACTTCGGAATAAGCAGGTACGAGTAACACGTCATCAAAAGTAATTCCTTCACCGATGATTTTGGCCATTTTTCTCTCCTTTCCCAGGCGGGTGTTCGCCTCACAAAGACAAATTTGTTAAAAAGTTTTTTATCATTATAGTAATTCCGGTTGACAATGTCAACGATTTTTATTTTCAAAGGGATGATTTTGTGGTATGGTACTTCTATATGGAATTTATGAATTTTGTCAACACATGGAATATATTTTGCAGAGAGGGGTTAGTGTTATGCGGTTCCGGCCATGCATTGACATACACAATGGAAAAGTGAAACAGATTGTGGGCGGATCTCTCCGCGACGAGGGGAATGTCGCGCAGGAGAATTTTATCTCGGAGCAGGACGCCGCTTTTTATGCGGAATTGTACAGGCGGAGACTGATTCGCGGCGGTCACGTGATTTTGCTGAATGCGCAGGATTCCCCCTATTATAAGGAAACAAAGCGTCAGGCGCTTCTGGCGCTCTCGGCTTATCCGGGCGGGTTGCAGGTCGGAGGCGGGATTACACCGGAGAACGCGGCGGAGTTTCTGCAGGCGGGAGCTTCCCATGTGGTTGTGACTTCCTGGGTGTTCCGCGATGGTGTGCTGAACTACCGGAATCTGGAAAAGCTCTGCCGCGTGACCGGGCGGGATCGCCTGGTGCTGGATTTGAGCTGCAGGAAAAAAGACGGCGCATATTATATTGTCACGGATCGATGGCAGAAGTTTACGGAGGAAAAAATTACGGAAAAGCTGCTGGATGACCTGAAGGATTACGCGGACGAGTTTCTGATTCACGCGGTGGACGTGGAGGGAAAAGCTTCCGGCATTGAGCGGGAACTGGTGGAATTGCTGGGGAGCTGGCGCAAGATTCCCGTCACGTACGCTGGCGGCGTGGGCAATTTTACCCATTTAAAACAGCTGTATGAGTGGGGGCAGGGGCATCTGGATGTCACCATCGGCAGTGCGCTGGATATTTTCGGCGGGACGATGGATTTTGAGGAAGTTTTGAAGTTCCTGGCGGGAATCGGAAAATCAGAATAAATCATAGCAAGGAGGAAAAGATGAGCAAGTACACACGGCAGGATATCATACAAATGATAGAAGAGGAGGATGTGGAGTTTATCCGTCTTCAGTTTACAGACATTTTCGGGAGGCTGAAAAATGTGGCGGTCACCAGCAGCCAGCTGGAAAAGGTGCTGGATAACCGCTGCATGTTTGACGGTTCCTCTATCGAGGGATTTGTCCACGTGGAAGAGTCAGACTTTTATCTTCACCCGGATCTGGACACGTTTACCATCTTCCCGTGGAGACCGCAGCAGGGCAAGGTGGCGCGGTTTATCTGCGACATCTATGACCCGGAGGGGAATCCGTTCGATGGGGATCCCCGCAGGATTCTGAAGAATGTGGTGAAACAGGCGGAGGATATGGGATACGGTTTTGAAATCGGGCCGGAATGTGAATTCTTCCTGTTTAACACGGATGACAGCGGACGTCCCACCACAGAGTGCGGCGAGGTCGCCGGATATTTCGAGATGGGGCCGAACGATTTGGGGGAGAACGCCCGGCGGGATATGGTGCTGACGCTGGAGGATATGGGATTTGAGATTGAGGCTTCCCATCATGAGGCGGCGCCGGGGCAGCATGAGATTGATTTCAAATATGAGCCAGCCATCCATGCGGCGGACAATATCATGACATTTAAGCTGGCGGTCAAGACCATTGCAAAGCGCCATGGCCTGTACGCTACCTTTATGCCGAAGCCGAAGTCAGATGTCAACGGATCCGGTATGCATATCAACATGTCTCTCTCCAGGAACGGGAAAAATATTTTTACCAATCCGGACGATGAGTATGGATTGAGCAAAGAGGCATATTATTTTATCGGAGGACTGATGAAGCATGTGTACGGCATGTGTGCGGTCACCAATCCACTGGTCAATTCTTATAAAAGGCTGGTTTCCGGGTTTGAAGCGCCGGTGCATATTGCATGGTCTGCGAAGAACCGCAGCCCTCTGATCCGGATTCCGTCCCTGCGCGGGGGCAGTATGCGGATTGAACTCCGGAGTCCTGATTCCGCGGCAAATCCTTATCTGGTAAGCGCCCTTTGCCTGGCGGCCGGTATGGATGGAATAGAAAATCAGATTATGCCTCCGGAGAGTATCCGGAAGAATATATATCAGTTGTCTGACGAGGAGTGCAGGCAGCTCGGCATACAGCAGTTGCCGACAAACCTCAGGATGGCTTTGGATGCAATGGAGAAAGATGAATTTGTCCGCAGAGTTCTGGGAGAGCATATTTCTACAGTATATCTGAATGCCAAGAGGAAAGAGTGGGATGCTTATTACCGGACAGTCAACGAATGGGAAGTGAATGAGTATCTGAACAAGTATTAAAAAGGTGGATGCAGAAGGTTGACAGGAATTATCGTTGCGTTTCCCAAGGCGGATGTGGGGAAGAAAATTAAAACAATATTAGTCCGAAGCGGGTTTCGTGTGGACGGCGTCTGTACTACCGGTGCCCAGGTGATCCAGGAGGCTAACAGCCTTCAGGATGGGGTGGTAGTATGCAGTTACCGTTTGCCGGACATGATTTACCGCGAATTAAAAGAATATCTTCCTGCCGGCTTTCAGATGGTCACGATCACGTCGAAAGATGCGTGGGCGGAAAACGGCGACGCGGATGTGATCAGCCTCACGCAGCCGCTGAAGGTGCATGAGCTGATCTCCACGATGGAGATGGTTACATACAACCTGCAGAGGGCGAGAAAAAGGAGGAAACAGCAGCCTGCGAAGCGGTCCGCGGAGGAACAGGAGCTGATCGATAAGGCAAAAAGCATCCTCA
>JAJQAD010000197.1 GCA_021204005.1 Clostridiales bacterium | reverse complement strand
GGACTAGGAGGAGAGAGAGATGGCAAAAATAACAACAGATCTTTTAGTAATTGGTGGCTCTCTGGCCGGTCTCGCAGCGGCGATTACCGCGAAGGAAGCAAACCCTGATATGGAGGTTACAATTGTAGAAAAATATACCTGCGGTTATGCCGGAAAAGCAAACCGCGGCGGCGGAGTTATTGATATGATGGTGGGTGATCCCGAGGATTACGTACAATATCATGTCCATCATATCGGCGAATATCTGAATAACCAGGATGCCCTGCGGCAGTATGCGACGAATCTGAATCATAGCATTGATATCCTGGATAAGTGGACCGGCGGAAAGATGCAGAAGAATCCGGATGGTTCTTACATCACTTTGAAGTGGCTTTCACGGGTTACCGGAGAGAAAGAGGATGGGAAGTATACCTTTGATGAGCCGGAAAATCTTCCCTGGACTCTGACTGCAATCGAACTGGATTTCCTGCCGCCGATGAAAAAATATGCGCAGAAAGCGGGTATTAAATTCATTGACCGTACCGGCATTGTGGATTTCTTAAAGGATGGCGAGAGAATATCCGGAGCAGTAGGATATAATATTGACACGGAAGAGCAGACAGTATTTGCCTGCAAGGCGATCGTATTGGCCAGCGGCGGACAGAACTACAGAATTATGCCGATGTGGTCTCCGGGACGCGGCGAGGGCACGGCGGCGGCATGGAGAGCGGGCGCTAAGATGAGCAACTGTGAGTTTGCTTCTTTCTATAACTGGATTTCTCTGGATCACTATGAGTCCAGCATGGGCGTTGAATTCTGCCTGTATAATGACAAAGGAGAAAATGTAGGTAAGGTATATACCGAGGGTGCGCATCCTGACATTGATGCAAGATCTCTGGCGGAATGTTACAAGCAGGTGATGGCCGGCAATGGTCCGATGCATTATCATGCGGCAGAGAATCCGCTGATGGATTATCTCGGTTCTGTGCTGGGCTGCACCAGAGTATATGACAGACCGTATGCGGATGATTTCTGGGGCAGGCTGTTCTTTAATGCTATGACACAGCAGACGAATGATCACATCGTACCGGGTCTGATCGGAGAGTGCAGCCCGCTGTGGGTGGATCTTAATTTTGCAACAAGCATCCCGGGATTGTATGCAGCCGGTGATGTCTGCTACGGCGGATCCGGTACAGCAGGAGCCGTTCCTCCTCCGCCCGGACGTGTCAGAGGATCAGGACTTGCCTTTGCACAGTATTCCGGATGTATGTGCGGACCTAACGCGGCAGCTTATGTGGCGGGAGCGACACAGGGAGCTATTGATGAGGCACAGGTTGCTGCAGTGGACGAGCGCTTTATGGCACCCAAACGCAACGGCGGAACAATCAAAGTTATGGATTTCCTGCCGGAGATTCACAAAGTGGTACAGCCGCTGGGGAACAGTATCTGGCGCAGCGAGGAGCGTATCAACAAGGCGATTGAACGTATTGAGGAATTAAAAGTAAAGAGTAAAGATCTGGTGGCTGATGATGCACATACGCTCTTCGGGTGCAATGAGATTCAGTCCATGCTGATCAGCGCGGAGCTTTTCTTCAGGACATCCCTGCAGAGAGAAGAATCCAGAGGATGGTTTTTGAGAGAGGATTATCAGGAGCGGTCAGATAAGCCGGAGTGGATTGTTGTGCAAAAAGATGGCGATGGTATGTGTATCACAAAGGAGCCGCTTCCTATGGATACATATAAATATCAGCAGCAGTAAGGAGGTAGAGATATGAGCGAGCAGAAAAGAGTAGCGATCCCCTTGTCGGATGCAGAGAAGAAGAATCCGATTTCAAAATATTATTCTACAGAACTTGCGCCGTTAAACCAGGATCTGATGAAATGTATTCTGGCAGGTCCTATGGATCCGAAGAACGCAATTTATCCGGAAGATGTGAAAGAACTCCTTAAGCCCGGTTATGTGGAGGGTGAAACCGGTTACTGTGTAATGGATAACGGTGCCGGTTATGTGGCGGTAAACAATAAATTCCCGGGCGTGACCCTGGAAATGATGAAGTGGTGGTTTGCATGGCATCCGCTGGAGTCCCTGCGTTATAAAATCTGGGATCCCTATTGCCATCCGTATGCAGCCATTGCGGATGTGGATCGCGCAAAAATCAAGGATCCGAATGTGGCGTTGGAAGATAAAATTTCCGATGTTGTGCACTTTGTTGTCGAGGATGTCGGCGCCGGCATGCAGGATGTCGTGATTCACTTCCTTACGCCAGAAGAAATCGGGTTTACAAAAGAGGAGCTGGCTGAGGCGAAAGCATATGCGATTGGCGGCTATGCCCTGGTGGAAAACCGGGAAGGTGAGAAGGGAAAGAGCCCTGTTATCATGCTTCATTACTATCGGGAGACCCCGGACGGAATTGAGTCCAGAACCCGGTTCTGGATGGGTTACCGCATTGTAAAAGGACAGCCGATGTGCATTCTCCCGCCCGGAATGAAGATTCCGGCAGACTTTGCACTGGGACTGGCACTGCATAATGTGGAAGAGTATTCCAACCTTGCTTCTCTCCTGCCGAAGCTGTATGCAGAGTATGGAGATCAGCCGTTCTAAGTAAATTTAACAGGCGGCATCCATTGAAGGCAATAACTGTTCTCCGATGGGTGCTGCCCTTTCTGTGTGCGGGGGTGCGTAAAGAATATGACAGATGTGCTTTCCGTTCCCTGTGAGGCGGGCATGAGGCAAAAGCCGCCTTCTGCCCGGTTTGATTTTAATTTTTTTTCAGAAAAGATAAGATGAGAGAGAAAAATGAAATCAGAGATCTGACGACGGGATCCGTGTCGGGAAAATTATATCGCTTTGCCATGCCTATCCTGTGCACGAATTTGCTTCAGGCGGTTTATAATGTTGTGGACATGATGATTGTCGGCCGGTTCCTGGGATCCGCAGGCATCACAGCCGTAAATGTGGGCGGACAGGTGGTTATGGTAGTCTTTGTGGTTATCAGTGCTTTTTCCAATGCGATTTCTGTATTGATCGGGCAGCTGATCGGAGCGGGACGAAAAAAGGAAATTCCTTTTGTGGTTAACACAGCATTAATTTTATTTCTGCTCCTTGCCGTAATCCTGACAGTGGGAATCATCGGCTGTTCTGACTTGCTGATCCGTTTGCTGAATGTGCCGGCGGAGGCGGTAAACGGCACAAAAAGCTATCTGATTATTTACATGTGCGGAACCTGCTTTGTATATACCTATAATGTACTGTATGGGTTATTGAGAGGAATCGGGGAATCTACGGCACCTATGGTGTTTGCCATGATTTCTTCCGGCGTTAATATTCTGCTGGATTTTCTCTTTGTAGCGGTATTATCACTTGGCGTTTCCGGAGCCGCGTTAGCTACCATCCTGTCACAGGCACTCAGTATGGTGCTGATGATCCGGTTTGTAGCAAAAAGGGTGCCGGATTATCATCTGGCCCGCTCGGAATTTCACCTGGACCGGGAGAAGAGAAAGCAGCTTATAAATGTAGGATTTCCGCAGATGGTGCAGCTTGTACTGACAAACATATCCTATTTGTTTATCAGCTCTCTCGTCAACAGTTACGGATTGGAGTCGGCCGCTGCCGTTGGGGCTATTAATAAGATTTATACTTTTGCCGTCATTCCGGGGCAGGCGATGATGACAGCCATTATCACGATGACAGCGCAGAATCTGCCGGGGAAAAATTACAGAAGAGTTTTGCAGGGCCTTGGATATGGGTGTCTGCTGGCTTTTCTGATTTCCGCTGCCGTATGGGGAATCTGCGAGCTCTTTCCGGGAGCGCTGCTGGGAGCCTTTACCACAGAGGCGGAAGTGCTTGCGATAGGAATTCCCTTTATGCGGATTTTTATCTGCTGTATTCTGATTGAGAATGTTATGTTCTGCATGTTCGGACTATTGACCGGCGCCGGATACACAAATATTACGATGAGCTGTGCGTTGGTTTCAACATTTGTTGTCCGTTACGCATTTTCCTATGTCTTAAGCAGCATGACACCGCTCGGTTTTCACGGTATCGCAGTTGCATACATATTGGCGCCATGCGCATCGCTGACCATATCCGGTTTGTATACACTGTCCGGGCGCTGGAAGAAGCCGCGCGTCAGAGTTTGAGAGAAAAACGGCGGAATCGCATTAATCTGCGTTTCCGCTGTTTTTTATTTCATTCACATTCTGTTTGTATGTCCGGATCAGGGAAATCCGGAATCGCCTGCCTGAAACCCGTCAGCTTAGCTGATTACGGGAGATAAAATCCTGTACGAATTCGACAAATTTCGTTGCCATCGGTGAAAGGTTTTCGTTCTTGCGATAACACAGATCAACGGAAACCGTTGTCCGGGGAAGCAGACGGGCAGTCGCGAAAGGCGCCTGTTCCGGAAAATTGCCGTCCTCCGGCCGTACGGTCGCGTATTCTGTGACCAGCGCAATCCCCATTCCTTTGGTGACAAGGTCGAGGACGCTGTCTACGCGATGACAGAGAAACGAGATGTTCGGAGAAAAACCAACTCTGTGGCAGGTACTTAAAATCAACTGGTGGAGTGTATCATTTTCTGCCAATGCAATAAATGTCTCATTTTGAAGCTGCTCTAAGTGCAGCTCTTTTTTTCCGGCAAAAGGATGGCTTCGCGGGAGAATGCAAACCAGCGCGTCGTCGAGATAATGAATGTGTTCAAAATCTGCGGGCAGCGGATTATGCTCCGGCAGGTGGGCAAAAATAACGTCGCATTGCCGGTTATGAAGGTGGGAGGCCAGGTCGCTGGGATCTCCCTCGAACATCTGGATCATGCTGTGCGGGTAGCGCCTTTTAAAATCGGCCACCAGGTTTGTAATACCGTATTTAGCGGTGGCGGAGATGGTGCCAATCGTGATGCGCCCGCGTGCGGATTCCTGTTCGGCCTGCAGTGCATGACGGTAATCAAACTGTGCTTGTACAATCCGGTTGGCATAGGGGAGCATCAGTTCGCCGAACCTGGTCAGCATTACTTTGCGGGAGGTCCGTTCAAATAGCGGTACGCCCAGCTCTTTTTCCATGGTCATAATGTGCTTTGACAGAGAGGATTGTCCGATAAACAGCCGCCCGGATGCCTCGATATAGCTGCCGCAATCTGCCAGGACGATAAATTCACGAAAGTAATCGATGTTCATTTGTATAACTCCTACAAATTATTGTGAAAAAATAAACGATAATTGACAAAATATACAATTCTGTTTTGGAATTGATTTTACTGCAATTCGAATTGCTTGTCAATCCTGCATAAATTATAATGCGGTTATAAAATTTGTTTTATAAGACAAAGAGCAGGTGCGGATGAGATAAGGATCCATCGATTCCGCACGAGAGTTACCATGTTACACTTTAAGAAGAGGAGAGTTTAGAATGAACGCAAACAAAAAAGTTCCGCTTTGGCGGAAAACAATTTACGGGCTCGGTACCGGCGGCGGCAACATTTTCAGTCAGATCGGCGCGGCCTTTTTACTTAGCTATTATACTGATACCGCGATGATGGCTGCGGCGGCCATCGGAACGATGTTTGTGATTTGCCGTGTCTTTGACGGCGTCAGCGATTTCGCCATGGGCGCTATCGTAGATAAGACGAATACCCGTTGGGGTAAGGCGAGGCCCTGGCTGATCCTGTCCGGTCCGCTCACAGCTCTGGGCATTATCCTCCTGATGAATGTCCCCATGGGCGCAAGCGACGGCGCGAAGCTGGTCTATGCGTATGCGACATACATATTCATGAACGTTATCGTGTATACGATCTTCGGTATTTCCAATACTGCGCTGCTGCCGTTGATGACGAGAAACGCGAAAGACAGTACGATGCTTGCCACTTTTTCAGCGGTTGGTAATAACGTGATCGGCCTGATCGCCGGTACAGCCATCACTCCGCTGGTGCTGGCGCTCAGCTGGCGTTGGGCAAGTGTGGTGCTCGGCTTTGTTGCCGGTGCTCTGATTCTGATTTCCGGTCTGGTCAATAAGGAGATTACCCCGGAAGAAGGGGAAGAAATGGAATTGGAGAAACCTTCCTTAAAACAGCAGTTCCCTTCCGTTATGAAAAACCGGTATTTCTGGCTGCTCCTGCTGATTGGTGTATTCAGTCTGTTGATGAATGCCAATGCGATTGCGGCGCAGACTTATTATTGCAACGCGGTTCTCGGGAAGCCGCTCTTTATGTCAGTATTAATGACTGCCGGGCAGGCACCCGGAATTGTTATTCTGTTCCTGATGCCGATTATTTCAAATAAGTTTTCCAAGCGTTCCTATCTGACGATGGGCGCGGTTTTACTTATTATCGGTTTTGTGATTACCGGTCTGGCAGGAACCAACCAGCCGATGATTGTATTCGGCACAGTCATCCGCTCCCTCGGCGCAGGCCCGCTGCTGAGCGCTGTCTTTGCTCTGGTGCCGGATGTAGTAGAATACGGTAACTGGAAGTATGGTATGCGGTCGGAAGGTCTGATCTCTTCTGCACAGTCCATCGGATCCAAGATCGGTATGGGCTTAGGTTCCGCGATGTGCGCATGGATCCTGGCGGGAGTTGGTTATGATGCCACAGCAGAAGTGCAGTCCGCAGCCGCTGTTGCAGCCATTAAGTTTGATTATACCTATATGGGTGCTATTTTCGGTGTAGTTATCCTTATTCTGGTGCTGCTGACTAACGTGGAAAAATATGCCCCGCAGTACCGTGGAGCGCAGCCGCAGCCGGAGAAAGCACAGTAAAAGCAGCAAGGAAGCCTTACTGTAAAAGTTTGCAGGAAAAATCATTAGTATTTGAACTGCCGATCTGATCATGCGGCAGAATGGAGAAGAAGATGGGAGAAAAAACAATACAGAAACATTGGACTATGACAAGCTGGATGGTTCTTTGAAATTCGACGGCGCGCCTGAGGAAATGCAGGTAAAGATGGCGGATATCAGCTGGGTAAAACGGAAAAACCTGGATATCGCTTATGCAACCCAATCTCCGAATCAGATTTTAGATCTATATTATCCGCAGGAGGGGGACGGACCTTTCGCTGTGCTTTTACATATTCACGGCGGCGGATTCGGACTGGGCGACAAGCGCGACGATCATATGGATACTTATCTGAAGTTTTTAAACAAGGGCATCGCGGTGGGTTCGATTGAGTACCGGCTCAGCGGGGAGGCGATTTTCCCTGCCGCGGTTCTGGATTGCCGGGAAGCAGTTCGGTTCCTGCGGAGAAACGCAGCGAAATATAATCTTGACCCGGAGCACATCGGTACCATCGGCGGTTCTGCCGGCGGAAATTTAAGCGCAATTCTGGGCATGAATATTCCAAACGGCAAGTTCCCGGGGGAGGAAAACCTGGTGCTTGACGGAAGCTGCCGTGTGAACGTGGCGGTCGATCAGTTCAGACCGATTGACTTTGCGGTTATGGATGACATGGCGCGTGAGAATGGCGTCAGCTTCGTAGATCATGATCAGCCGGAGTCCGCTGAGAGCAGTTATATGGGCGGACCGCTGCAGACACTGGATCCGGATTACCTGGCGCAGGCCAATCCGATTACCTACATTAATCCGGAGATGGCGCCTCTGCTGGTGCAGCACGGATGTGTAGACCGGCTTGTTCCCTATCAGCAGTCGGTGAAGCTGGTGGAGGAAGTGAAAAAAGCGGTTGGCGGGGATCGGGTGGAGTTTACCACGCTTCCTACGGCGGATCACGAAGATGCGCAGTACGGGACGGAGGAAAATCTTGAGATCGTTTGGAATTTTGTAAAGAAATATCTGTGATGCGAAGGCGCCGATGCTCCACATGCGGGTGCGGCGCCTTTTTAGCCTGATCTGCGGAAATGGCGGAGGGGTTATGGAGAAACCATCACTGTATGTTGGTTTTAAGAGAATAATATGGGAGAGCAAAATGAATTTAACGGGAAAACCTTTTTATTTAACAGAGGAACAGGTCAGATGGGTGGAAGATACCCTGTGTTCCCTCGATATAAAACAGAAGGTCGGGCAATTGTTTTGCGTTATGGGACAGGATTACTCTGCCAAAGAGCTGGAAACGCTGGTTCGGGATTATGGCATCGGCGGCATTTTATTCCGGCCTGCTTTGGCTAATGATATCCGCGGCTGGTATGAGCCGCTGGATGCAGCGGCAAAGATCCCGCTGCTGAAAGCTGCAAATCTGGAAGAAGGCGGATCCGGCGGACTGTCGGACGGGACATTTTTCGGGTGGCCAATGACCGTTGCGGCGACGGATAGTAAAGATATGATGAAAAAGTTTGCCGGGGTCTGTGCACGGGAAGGTCAGTCGGTGGGCATAAACTGGACCTTTTCACCGGTCTGTGATCTGGATCTCAATTATCGGAATCCGATCACGAACGTACGGACCTTCGGGTCTGATTTTGATCGTGTCCGGGATTTTTGTTCCGAATATGTAAAGACCCTGCAGGGAGAGGGAATGGCGGCCTGTGCCAAGCACTTTCCCGGTGACGGAGTTGATTTCCGGGACCAGCATCTTCATCCGACTTACAACAGTTTGTCGGCGCAGGAGTGGTATGCGAGTTACGGAGCGATCTATCAGCAGCTGATCGGGGATGGACTTTTAAGTATTATGGTCGGACATATTGTCCAACCGAATGTTGCGATGGATATGAATCCTGAATTGAAGTTTGAGGATTGTCTGCCGGGTTCTATGTGCCGGGAATTGCTGACCGGAGTCCTCCGTGAGAAGTTTGGGTTTAACGGGCTGATCACAACGGATGCAACGATCATGAGCGGCTTTACGCAGGCACTTCCGCGAAAGAAAGCCCTTCCGACGGCGATCATGGCCGGCTGCGATATGCTCGTATTTAATACGGATTTTTATGAGGATTACCAGTATATGCTGGAAGCTCTGGCGACCGGAGATCTGACGCCGGAGCGGTTGGATGAGGCTGTGACAAGGATTCTCGCCTTAAAAGCAAAGGTGACCGGAAATCAGCCCAGGCCGGCAGCGGATGTCCCGTCCGTGCAGTGGCAGGCAGAGTGCGCCGATCAGAGTGTGACCCTTGTAAAGAATATACAGGATGTCCTGCCGATTACACCGGAGCGATTCCCCAGAATTCGACTTATGACCTTTGGGAATGACAATACGGTGGACGGAAGCATGACGGCAATCGCAGAGGAGCTGCTTCGGGCAGAAGGATTTGAGACAGAGCGGTTTGATATCGAACAGGAGGATATGCATGGTACGAAAGATCTGCCGGGCGGCCGCCTGACATTGTATCTCGCAAACTGTGAGCACGCTTCCAATCAGACGGCGATACGGCTGTTCTGGGCGAAAAAACATGCACTGGATGTCCCGCGTCATGTGGATGAAGAGGCGAGTATTTTCGTCTCATTTTCGAATCCTTATCACCTGCAGGATGTGCCGCGGGTGAAAACATATATTAACGCTTACAGCTGCCATCGTCCGATGATGGAAGCTGTGATCGCAAAGCTGGTCGGGAAAAGTGAGTTTTATGGAACTTCTCCGGTGGACGCGTTCTGCGGATTGCCGGATACAAGGTTGTGATTTTCACGGAGCGTGTTGCGTTTGCCGGCCGGGCAGCCTGTTAAAGTGATAACTTTTTTGCTAATGTGCGGTTTTTCAATGACAGACAGGGGAATGAGGTGTAATATGAGATATAGAGGAGTTATTTTCGACCTGGACGGGGTGATCTGCTATACAGACCGCTACCACTATCTGGCGTGGAAACAAATTGCTGACCGGGAAGGAATTTATTTTGATGAAGTGATCAATAATCGCCTGCGAGGTGTAAGCCGGATGCAGAGCCTGGAGACGATTCTGGAACGGGCGCCGCGCACGTATACGGATGAGGAAAAGCACGCAATGGCAGAGGAAAAAAATCAGATTTACCGGTCGCTTTTGACCCGCATGAGTCCTGCGGATCTGCCGGACGATGTAAAACAGATTCTGGGGATTCTGAAAAAAGCGGGAGTCAGGATTGCAATCGGCTCCTCCAGCAGGAATACAAAGCTGATTTTAAAGCAGATTGGCCTGGAGGATGTTTTTGACGCGGTCAGCGACGGAACGAACATCACACATTCCAAGCCGGATCCGGAAGTCTTTGAAAAAGCGGCGGGAATGCTGCATTTACCGCCGGGAGATTGTCTTGTGGTGGAGGATGCGCAGGCGGGTGTGGAAGCTGCTTTCCGGGGAGGTTTTGCCAGTGCCGGTGTCGGTGAGGCTGCGAATGCGTCGAAAGTAACGTACCCGATGGAGTCCGTTCGTGATCTGGCGGACATTGTATTGTAAAACAGGGCGGAACACCCTGAATAGAAAAAACAAAAACATATAGTAAAAAGGAGATGAGAGGATGCCTGAATTAATACCGATTATTAATAAAACACTGGAATTGTCTGATGTGAGAGATCAGTGGTTTTTTGATGAGACATGGAACTGCTGGTGTCTGGAGGATGTAATTTACACATTGAAGGCGACAACACCGAAATTTCAGCGTCTCAGCATATTTGTACCTGCTCCGTATATGAAAGAAAACGGTGTGATAAATCCGGAAGGAAGTATGAACGGCTATACAGCGAAAATCGCTCCGGTAATTATGAATAACAACTCTGCCGGTTATATGCAGATGCCGCATATGTGGCTTGGCGGTCCGCGCTGCTTCGGCCCGCAGTATCTGGAGCGCGGTTTTGTCTATGTGACCTGCGGCAATCGCGGCCATGAGTCAAAAGATCAGAATGGGGAGCGCTGCGGAAAAGCGCCTGCGAACCTGGTAGATTTAAAGACGGTGATCCGTTTCCTGCGCCACAATGCAGCCTGTATCCCGGGCAATATGGAAAAAATCGTGTCGGTCGGATGGAGCGCCGGCGGTACCATGTCCACGCTGCTTTCCGTGACCGGAAACAGTGAAAACTATGATTCTTATCTGAAGGAAGCCGGTGCTTTCATGGATGAGCGGGACGATGTTTTTGCGGCGCAGATTTACTGTCCGATCATTGATCTGGAACATGCGGATCTTGCATATGAGTGGATGTTCGCCGCAGATAAGGAAAATGAGGCTTCTCCGGCCGGACCGGCCGGCGTTATGACGCCGTTCCAGGAGGAATTATCTGCAAAACTGAAAGATATCTATATTGATTACTTTAATGGTCTCGGCCTCCGCAATCCTGATACCGGGGAACCCATTACATTGGATGCGGGTGGCAGAAGCGGAAGCGCTTATGATTATCTGATGAAACAAATTAACCGTTCCGCTACAAAGTATCTGACGAAGCTTGCTGCGGGTGAGCTCGATGAGAAGTATACGGTGGAGGATTATCTGAAAGGAAATTATACCTACGAGACCGCAGCGCCGATGGGCGATGAGAAAGAGGAAGATGCTTCGGATCTGATGCAGGGACATGCGGGTCCGGGAGTGGCTTTAAATAAACCGCCGATGGGAGATTCGGGAGAGATGCCGTCGGAGCCGCCGACGCTCGGCGATATGGTTTCCCGCCCGCCGAAGGGAGTGCCGACACCGCCGCCTTTCGTGCCGCCGACCATTATGGCACAGGGGAAAGATAAATCTGCGTGGCTTGACTGGGATGGAGTACAGGCAACGGTATCTGATCTCGATAGTTATGTGCTGAGCCACCGCCGCAGGATGAAGCCATGCACGTCTTTTGATACCCTTGGCTGCGACAGCGGAGAGAATAAGGTATTCGGGACATCAAAGCAGGCATCTGTCCACTTCGATTCGGCGGTTGCCGGGGCGATTGCTTCCTTGAAAGAGGCATTTCCGGAGGAATACGCGAAGTATTATCTTCCTTTTGCCCTGGAAACAGAGAATGCTGATCTGGATCGGCAGAAATACCTGAACAATCCGATGAGTTACATCGGAACGGAAGAGAAAGCGGACAGCGCAAAATATTTCAGAATCCGGGTGGGCGCGTCGGATGCGGATACTTCTTTTTCCATCAGCATGGCGCTGGCATTGAAACTGGCAAATGCGGGTAAGCCGGTGGACTATGCACTGGTATGGGATAAGCCGCATTGTGAAGCGGATTATCCGGGGGAGCTTTGTGACTGGATTGAAGAAATCTGCGCGAGGTAAAGTCTATGGGAATGGATTATAGTAAGATCAATGAGTGGATTTTACGGGAAGATTGCCTTGACCCGGTTCATCTGGGAAAATGCGAGGCAATCATGTCTCTGGGCAACGGTTATCTCGGCCTGCGCAGTGCCGCGGAGGAGAGATATCTGAATGAGACAAGAGGGCTTTTTGTAAACGGAACGTTTAACAAGTTTGATCCGGAGGCGGTGACAGAACTGCCGAATGTACCGGACATGACGAAAATCGAGCTTTGGATTGACGGTGAGCGTTTTCACCTGGAGCAGGGGAGGGCGGAGGCGTACAGCCGTGAGCTGAATATCCGCACGGCGGAGCTCACCCGTGAGGTAGTATGGGTATCTCCGAACGGGAAAAAGGTGCAGCTTCTGTTTCGCAGGGTTGTATCCTTAAGCCGCCTCCATGAGTTCGCACTTCGCGTGGAAATCACGCCGCTTTCCGGTGATGTAAGCCTGCGCGTGCAGTCCGGGATTGACGGAAGAGTGACGAACACCGGCGCACAGCATTTTACAGACGGAGAAAAGAGATTCTATGACGGACGCTATATTCAGTATGTGCCGAGGACGACGGAATCGGGGATTACGTTTGTGGAGAATGCGGGGCACAGTTTTCGCAAAAACGGCAAGGATGTCGAGGTTCCGATGCAGGTTTATATGGACCTGAGGACTGTTTACGGCGGCTATGAATTGCAGGTTAAAAATGAGGAGACGCTGGTTATCGAGAAGTACTGCAACGTTTATACAACGAGAGATCTGGACGTGCAGGAAAAAACAGTGGCTGAGATTCAGCAGCTTTCTCTGAATGCATTAAAAGAGCAGGCGCAGAGAGGATATGAGATGCTGGCGCAGGAAACGGCAGACGACTGGGGCAGACAGGTCTGGGATCGTGTACCGATCGTGATTGAGGGAAATGAATTTGATCAGTTTGCGCTGCGTTTTTCCCAGTATCATATGCGGCTGATGGTTCCTGCTCACGATAACCGGATGAATATCGGAGCGAAGGGATTGTCCGGAGAAGGCTACCGTGGGCATTGCTTCTGGGATACGGAGATTTTTCTCCTGCCTTATTACATTTTCACGCAGCCGGAGGTAGCCCGCAAGCTGGTGGAATACCGGTATCTGTCACTTCCCGGAGCGCATAAAAAGGCGGAGCACAACGGATATGCCGGAGCCATGTTTCCGTGGGAGTCCGCGTGGTTGGATGACGGTGAGGTGACGCCGGAGTATCAGGACGTGGATATTATCACAGGGCTGCCGATTAAAGTCTGGTCCGGATTTATCGAGCAGCATATCACGGCGGATGTGGCGTTCGGCGTCTGGCAGTACTATACCATCACCGGAGATCAGGAATACATGGATCGCTACGGATATGAGCTGATTCTGGATACGGCAAAATTCTGGGTTTCCAGACTGGAAGATACATGCCGCCAGATACATGAGAGTGTGAACCCGCAGACCGGCGCCACGGAGTTTTCCGAGACCGTGACAGAGGACGGGCTGTACCATATCTGCGATGTTGTCGGGCCGGATGAGTATAAAGAGCACAAGACCGACAATGCTTTTACTAACTATCTGGCCGTCTGGAACATTCGAAAGGCCATGGAATATTACGAACTCCTGAAAACGGAGAAGCCGGAATTATTTGTCCGGTTAAATGAAAAACTGGAATTGGATGAGGCATACGCGCTCTGGAAAGAAAGGGTGGATCGCGTCTTCCTGCCGGTTCCGAATGAATGCGGCGTGCTGCCGCAGGATTCCACGTACCTGACTTTGCAGGATATTGATCTGTCAAAGTACAAAGCACAGGATTTTGTGGCCGGAATCATGCGGGATTACAATCTGACACAGATCAATCAGATTCAGGTGAGCAAGCAGGCGGATGTGCTGGTGCTGTTTTTCCTTTTGGAGGATCTCTTTCCCCACGAAGTCAAGGCGGCGACATGGAAATATTACGGGGAGCGCACGCTTCATGATTCTTCGCTGTCGCTCTGTACGCATGCAGTGCTTGCTGCGGATATGAAGGAGCGGGAGATGGCGTATGATCTGTTTCGCCAGTCGGAGGAGATTGATCTGGGACCGGTCATGACAACCTCCGATGCGGGAATTCACGCGGCTTCTTTCGGAGGCATCTGGCAGGGCGTGGTGCATGGCTTCGGGGGATTGCGGATGCTCGGCGGCAAGCTGCGCATTGACCCGATTTTGCCGCAGGAATGGAGCCGGCTGGAATACAGGATTATCTGGCAGGGTCAGACGCTGCAGGTGACGGTAACACAGGCGGAAGTGACGGTTGAAAATCTCACCGATGAAGATCCGGTGGAGATGGCGCTTTGCGGTGAGGATGTGATTTTGACGGACAAGGCTGTGCATGTAATCTGCGCAAATTGACAGAAATCTATTCCGGTTTATCCGGGTTAGGAACCTATTGAAAACAGACATGATAAATAAAGGAAAACAGGAGGAAATGAAAGTGTCAAATCAGGTAAATGATCTGCGCTCGGCACTGGAGCTTTTAAAATCCATGCCGGGGCAGCTGGTAGAGACAGACGTGGAGGTCGATCCCCACGCGGAACTGGCCGGCGTATACCGGCATGTGGGGGCCGGCGGAACGGTTATGCGTCCGACCAGACAGAATGGGCCGGCGATGTTGTTTCACAATATCAAGGGACATCCCGGGGCGGACGTCCTGATTGGGCTGCTGGCCAGCCGGGAGAGAGTTGCGGCGCTTCTGGACTGCAAAAAAGAGGATCTGGGTCACCTGCTGCGCGATTCCGTGACGAATCCGGTGGAACCTGTGTTGTCCTCAGATCCGGCGCCGTGTCAGGAGGTCATATATAGGGCCGAGGATCCGGATTTTGACCTGTTTAAGCTGGTGCCGGCGCCGACGAACACGCCGGACGACGCGGGTCCGTATATTACGATGGGCATGTGCTATGCGACCCATCCGGATACCGGCCGGTCAAACATCACGATTCACCGCATGTGCATTCAGTCGAAGGATGAGATTTCTATTTTCCTGCAGCCGGGCAGCCGTCACATCGGCGCCATGGCGGAGCGGGCTACGGAACTGAACCAAGTGCTGCCGATCTCGGTGTCCATCGGTGTGGATCCGGCGATTGAAATAGGCGCGTGTTTCGAGCCGCCCACGACACCGCTTGGGTATGATGAACTTGCTGTGGCCGGAGCAATCCGCAAGGAGCCGGTGAAGCTTTGCAAATGTCTGACCATCGAGGAAAGAGCCGTCGCTAACGCGGAATATGTGATTGAGGGGGAGATTATCCCCGGCGTACGGGTGCAGGAGGATCAGAACACACACAGCGGCTACGCGATGCCGGAATTTCCCGGCTACACAGGAGAGGCGTCTTCCGAGTGCTGGCTGATCAAAGTGAAAGCTGTGACTACGAGAAAGAATCCCATTATGCAGACGGTGATCGGACCTTCTGAGGAGCATGTCAATCTGGCAGGTATTCCGACGGAGGCCAGTATCCTGGAAATGGTGGAAAAAGCAATCCCGGGTGTTGTAAAAAATGCCTATGCACATTCGGCCGGCGGCGGAAAATACATGGTTGTCATGCAGTGCAGAAAACGTGTACACACAGACGAAGGAAAGCAGCGGCAGGCGGCTTTGCTGGCATTCTCCGCTTTCTCGGAATTGAAGAATATTTTCCTGGTAGATGAGGATGTGGATATTTTTGACACAAACGATGTACTCTGGGCTATGAATACCCGTTTCCAGGGAGATGTGGACATCATTCAGATTCCGGGTGTCCGCTGTCATCCGTTAGATCCCAGTGCGAGACCGAACTATTCGCCGTCGATCAAAGATGTGGGAATCAGCTGTAAGATGATCTATGACTGCACCGTGCCGTTTGCACTGAAGAGCCAGTTCCGGCGCGCGCAGTTTATGGATGTGGATCCCAAAAAATGGGTTCCCGATTTATAATTTGCTTGTGTCATCAGAAAAAGCCCTCTTATTGCAAGGTGTTTATTTCGGTGATATCAAAACCCTTCCATTAAAATGGCGGGCGCGGTGCATCATGCACTGCGCCCGCCGCATTTTTCTCCATTACCTGCTGCGTTATTGATTGTGCAGGGATGTAAGGAATATGACAGCTTTGTCGTTTATACCTTGCTCGTCAAATATGGGCAAACATCAGGACTCGGCCATCAGACAGGAGAGCAGCAACAGAATGCATGTCTGTTCGTTATTGAAATCAAGGGAAAACAGTTCCTTTAACCGCTCCAGACGATATAATACAGTATTGGCATGTATACTTAGCTGCGCTGCCGTCTTTTTCGAGTTTTTCATATTATAAAGATAAGTCTTTAATGTCTGAAAATAGTCGGTTCGATTCTGTTTATCATATTCCTGAATTTTATAGATCACCGGGTTGCAGTATGCCTGGCTGTTACCATATAAATACGGATTCCTGCTTTTAAAACTTAAAAACAATTGCTGCGGCGCGTAATCTGTAAATCGGAAAAAAGTCTGTTTGTTTTTCTGGCCGGTTTGTTTCGCTGCGCACAGAAGGGTGTGATAGGCCTGATCATAATAGGCCTGGATGGTATTTGCGGTCAGGATTTGAAATCCTGTTGAGATTGCCGCCTGAAGCTGGTGGTTTCGGAAAAAAGGACCCAGCTCGTGCTCAGGAGTGTATTTCAGAGATAAATTTTTTATTCCGCTTACCAAAGTGACCATATACCCTTTGTAAATGGTAGCTACAGTCTGATTATTTGTGCGTATAATTTCGTTGCATAAATGTACTGCTTCTGTCTGGTCTTTGCTTGCGGAAGAAATCAGTATCACATATCCGGGTTCGTACATGGCAGAGAGGCTTTTTGCGACCTTATCGGTAGAGAGGGCTTCCGGATCCGATGTTTCAAGAAGTAAATGCAGGTATTCCACACTCTGCGTACTGCTCACTTTATTTTTGGATTCTGTAAGAAGAAGGAGATAGAGACATGTCCGGTTAAAAAGCCGGATGATATCAATATCTTCCTCAGAGTAGTCCGCTGTTCCGATCAGGAAGGAAGTATATCCCAGCATCCGCCCATTCTGGTGGATTGCTGAAAAGAACTGCTTTGTCCTGGATTTATCCCCATCTGTTATGAGTAACGGAAATGAACGTGTCTCCGGATTCGATAAATACTCTGTATAGAGACGGTGAAAATGCGTTTCACTGGAGCGTCCGTTCCGATAAATATAGTCCCAGTCCGGATCCCCTATTTCCTGTGAGGGAATCTGGCATACATTGTTGGCCATATCATCATTTAAAAAAACAGGAAACCGCAGCAGAGAATAAGCTGCAGAAAGTAATTCCTGAAATGATTGGTTTAAGACCGCCTGGAAAAAAAGGCGGTACGCCATATCCTGTCTGGTATTATCGAGATTCATGAGATGCCTCCTGCCTCTGTTGCAATAACAACTGGTTCCCGATTCTTTCCCCTTTATCCAGTTTATACAAAAATGTTGGAAACCATGATCTTTGACCCGCGTGAGGAATATGCGGCGGGAGCAATGATGCGGTATTCCATTGAGTGCTCTCAGGTACTGGCGACGCAGCATCTTGGCGGCATCGGTTTTGCGGCATTTGGAGGTCGCGAGACGGTGGAAACCTTTGACCCGATCACCAGTAATTATTATGAGCATACATTGCGTATCAAGGAACTGCTGGATCCGGATAATCTGGCGAACATGGTCTTTGTATGATACAAGGGTTCATAAAGTCGGGAAACTATTGGACGATGTTCTGGCAGGACGATTGTAATATTTTCTATATGTTGTAAACCCTTAATGGAAAAAGAGGTCGGAACAATATTCTGCCTCTTTTTTGCTTTATAGGAAACTTCGCCTCGAACGCTTTTTTGAACAGGAGCCAGACAGTGAGCACACAGAAAGCATTGTCCTTATTCCGGGAGAAAAAATAAACAGAGATAAAAACAAGCACAAAGATAGCCGCAGTTACATTGCGGGATATCCGGGTATTCTATCGGTGGCATGGCGAAGTTTCGGAAAGAAGTCAAATATTATTGATATATTTCCGAATGTCGTTTATAATTATGAAGACGGGATTATGAACAGACTGGAGATGGTGTAAATGAAGACTTGCAAGGAAATGGCATTTATCTGGAATGTTACCGAACGTACAGTTACAAATTTTTGTAAAACCGGAAAAATTCCGGGGGCCATAAAGGAAGGAAAAAGCTGGAAAATTCCGGATGATGCTAAAAAACCTGTTGATGGCAGAATTTCATCCGGAAAATATATAAGGAAAGCAGTAAGTACAGAAAGAAAATCGTTGCCTATTGGTATTTCCGATTATGTACGGGCTCAGTCAGAATATTATTATGTCGATAAAACCTTGTTGATCAGAGATTTTTTAGATCAGAAGCCATTAGTGTCTTTGTTTACGAGACCCAGGAGATTCGGTAAAACACTGAATATGGATATGCTCAGAGTATTCTTTGAAAAAACAGATACGGATACATCTGTGTATTTTACGGATAAGGCTATCTGGAAATGCGGGGAGGAATATCGTCAGCATCAGGGAAAATATCCGGTTATATTTCTTACATTTAAGGATGTAAAGTTTGACACATGGGCAGCAACCATCGAAAAGATGAAAGCACTTCTTCAGGAAGAATACGGAAGGCACCAGGAACTGGTAAACAGCGATAAACTTTCAGAATATGAGAAAGACTATTTTTTAAAGATTTTGAATGGCACAGCAAATGAGGTCGCACTTACATCTGCGCTTGAAAAACTGTCGAAAATGCTTACTGCTCACCATGGCAGGGCTCCGATTATTATTATTGATGAATATGATACGCCTATCCAGGAAGGTTATTCGAAAGACTTCTATGAGGAAATCATTGGCTTTATGAGGAACTTTTTTTCAGGGGCGTTTAAAGATAATAAAAATCTTTCGTACGGATTCCTTACCGGTATTCTTCGGATCGCACAGGAAAGCATTTTCAGCGGATTAAATAATCTGACGGTAAATTCTGTAATGGATGAGGAATATGATAATTATTTTGGATTTACTGATGAAGAAGTGACAAAGATGCTTGCGTACTATGGCGTATCGGAGAAGGAAAGCGAATTAAAGGATTGGTATGACGGATATTTATTTGGCAATAAAGAAATCTATAATCCATGGTCAGTAATCAATTATATTTCAAAAGGATGCTCTCCCCAGGCATATTGGGTAAATACCGGTAAAAATGAAATTCTGGAAGATGTTCTGAAGGCTGCTACCGATGATATTATTGAAAAACTTTACGCGCTGCTTCAAGGCGGGAAGGTTATTGCAAGAATTGACCAGAATGTTGTTTACAGATCGCTTGCCGAAGAACCGGCCAATATTTACAGTTTGTTGTTGGTGGCAGGTTATTTGAAAACACCGAGAAAGGAATTGCAGGCAGATGGTTCCTGGCTGTGTGAGGTTTCCATTCCCAACAGGGAAATCGCAGCTGTTTACAAGAGTGAGATATTATCCCACCTGTTGCAGATCGGCGCTGTCACAAGAACAACGGCCAATAAGATTGCAGAAAGTCTCTACGCAAATGATAACAGAAAGCTGCAGCAGGCCATAGCGGAATATATGGATAAATCTATTAGCTTCTATGATGCCGGAACAGAAGGGTTTTACCATGGTCTCGTTCTTGGCTTGATTGCTTTAATGGATAATCAGTATAAAATTAAATCCAACAGGGAATCCGGTGACGGAAGATATGATATCAGTTTGATTCCCAGAGAAGAGCGGTATCCGGGAATTATCATGGAACTTAAATGGAAGAAAAATCTGAGTGAAGATAAACTTGCCGGATTAGCAGACGAGGCGTTGACTCAGATTGATGATATGCGTTATGATGCGGCAATGAAAGAAGATGGAATTAAGGATATTTTAAAATTTGGGATTGCATTTTCTGGAAAGAAAGTAAGGGTCAGGACAAAATAATATCTTTCAGTGTTCTTAAGAGAGTGAAAAATTTAGAATTATATTCTAAATTCTTTATAAAGCGTTCATTGCTTTCTGAGAGAATCCGGGGCTATACTGATTTTAGAAATGTTTAACAGGAAAGGGGATGTCAGAATGTCATGTTATTGCAATAACTGCGGGGCAGTGATTGATGAAGGTATTAATTTTTGTCCGCATTGCGGCGCGTCTCTCAATGGCTCTTCGGGAACGGTGAATCAGAATACTACAGCGGGAACCAATACCGGCTGGTCTGATGCTGCGAAGACAGCGGCAATGGTCGGAGGAGCCGTGATAGGCGCTTCCACACTGTCCGGTCTTGCCCGGAGGGTGACGCACAGGAGGAGACCGCCGTATATACCGCCGATGGGAGGCCCGCCGCCAATGGGAAGACCGGGAGGCCCCGGGATGGGAGGACCCGGAAGACCGCCGATGGGAGGCCCGGGCGGAAGATTCTGAGACTGCAGATAACCCAACAGGTGGTTATGACGATAGACTACGGATGACAGAATACAGAGTTGGAGGGGTGCAGATATGGGCACATTACGAAAAGTAAAACAAAAGATGAAGCAGGATAAAGATTTGAACAAGACGCTGGTCCGCAGTGCCAAGGATGAGATCGTGATCGACGTGGACGGTGATGGCATACCGGATGTGGCGCTGATGGATTCCACCGGCGATGGCAATATTGATACGCTCGCTGTGGATCTCACGGGCGACGGGGAGTTTAACCTTTATTTCAATGATACGGATGGCAACGGAATACCGGATATGGTTCTTCTGGATGAGGACGGAGATGGGATCATTGAAGTAATCGCGATCGGGAAAGAGATTGAAGCGCAGATGATAGAGACCGCGAACACGATACTGGCAATGATGGCAGTCGGAGACTATGTGACGGAGGCACTGGATCAGGCGCTGGATGATCTCCAGGAGCTGCTGATTGAGGCGAAGAAAGACTTAGAAGAATAGCTTCAGCTATAATATCTATAAAATGAAGAAACAGGGAGCCAGGAGGGATGCTGACTTCCTGATTTTCATTTTGTATTTGAAAAACACACGGATCGCGTTCGGAGCGTGTTGCGTTCACAGGTTGTCCAGCTTTTGAAAAGTAATCAAT
>JAJQAD010000073.1 GCA_021204005.1 Clostridiales bacterium | reverse complement strand
CCATATGGAATATCGAATTGATAACAGAGACTGTCATCCGCCCGATACTCCCAGGCGCTTCCGATTTTCCCGGCTCTGCTCAAATAGCTTCCACTCACCCGACCGAGTCTGCGATCCGGCATGGGAGTCAGATAAAATTCCGAAAAACCGGGATGCTCTTCCATAGGCTGAATTCCCAGAACATAACGATACATCCACTCCAGTACCGCACCGTAAGGGTAATGGTTCAGAGAATTCATCCCCTCCGGGTTCATACTGCCATCCGGCATCACGGAATTCCACCGTTCCCAGATCGTGGTGGCTCCCATATTCACACAGTACAGCCAGCCCGGATAGTCCTCGTTTAAGAGCAGTCGGTAAGCCAGGTCATTGCGTCCGTATCGGCTCAGAACAATACACAGCAGCGGCGTCCCCACAAAACCGGTATTCAGGTAATAGTTGTTTTTTTTCAGACTTTCCGCCAGGCCATCCACCAGACGCTGCTCCTGCCCTTCCCGATACAATCCGGTATAGAGTACCAGCGCATATGCGGTCTGCGTATCAATCGTCAGACGCCCGTTCGCGCTGAGATACTCTCGCTGAAAGGCAGATCGTATTTCCTCACCCAGGGCATGATATTCTTCCTGTTCTTTTTCTATTTTCAGAACCCCTGCCGCTTTTTCAGTCAGACGGACAGACAGATAATAGTATGCTGTCGCTATAAAGTTCATATCCGTATTGCCGGTGGGCTGCCCTGTGCCCGGGTCATCCAGAGTCAGCCAGTCTCCAAAATGCGCGTTTGTGGTCCAGAGTCTCTTTGCGCCGCTGCCATCATCCATGCGCCGGATATAATCCGCCCATGCTTTCATGCCGGGATACTGTTCCCGCAGCATCTCCTCATCGCCATACATCAGATACATATTCCACGGGATAATCGTCGCCATATCGCCCCATGCCGCCGACACCTTTTCTCCAAAGCAGATATTCGGCACGGAAAAAGGAATTCTTCCGTCCATGGCAACCTGTTCCGTCCTTGCATCATACATGTATTTGCGGAAAAATGCCGCCACATCCATATTGTAAGCCGCCGTCATGGAAAACACCTGCGCATCTCCGGTCCAGCCGAACCGCTCATCTCTCTGCGGGCAATCCGTAGGGACATCCAGGAAATTTCCCCGCTGCCCCCATATTACATTGGAGATCAGCTGATTCACCTTTTCATTTCCGGTATCGATATGCCCTGTCTGTTCCAGATCAGAGTATAAAACCCAGCCCTCAAAATCATCCGGTGACAGGTCCTCCGGAAACCCTTCCAGTTTCAGATACCGGAATCCAAACCAGGTAAAATGCGGACGAATCCATTTTTCGACTCCATCTGAGATATAAGTAAACTCAGATTCCGCGCTCCTGTAGTTCTCACGGTAAAAACAGTTTTCCTGCAGGATTTCTCCTGCCTGATAGCTGCACGTTTTCCCTTTGGGTAAGCGATTGTAAAACCGCACCCAGCCTACCATGTTCTGCCCGAAATCCAACACTGTCTCACCCTTCGGCGTATGCAGAATCCCGGTTGGCCGGAGTACCTGCTTCACCTTTACCGGCAGGCTGAGTCTGGCTTTCAGTCTGTCATAACCGATCTCTTCCAGTTCCCTGGCCGCCGGATTTTCTGTCGGTGTGAAAGTGTCATCGTATAATTCTCCATCATAAATGGAGTTTTCCCTGACTTTAGACGGTCCGCCCGTCCAGGTCCGGTCTGTGACAATTACCTCCCGGCTGTCGTCCGCATAGAACAAATGCAGTTCTGCCAAAGCCGCCGTCTGAGAACCGTACCGTTCCCTGTCTTTCCCCGGACCCAGAGACATATATCTCCCTGTATACCATCCGCTTCCCAGAAAAATCTCCAGCTTATGGGATCCCGGCTGCAGGTCTTCTGTTTCCAGACAATAGGTCTGAAACTGAATCCAGGAATCATAGTTATTAAAACCCGGTGTCAGATACTCCTGACCGACTTTTTTTCATCCAGCCAAACTTCATACAAACCAAGCCCTGTAACATACAGGCGTGCTCGTTCCACACTCTCTGCCACCGTAAAATTTGTGGAAACAAAACCATCTTCTCCGTCCGGCGTTCCGATCCATTTTGCTTTCCAGCAATGTTCCTCTTTCGGCGTCTCAAAAAAAGCGGTTTCCGAACCGGAATCCTGTTCTCCCTTTGCCGTCACCTGCCAATAATAACGGGTTTGCGGCTTTGTCTCGAAATCTGCAGTCAATCCTGTTCTCCAGGAAAGCTCTCCGCTGTCATAAATCCGGCAATGCAGCGTCGGATCCGTATATACCTGCAGGCGGACACGGATTACTTCTCCGACCCCGACCTCCGAGATATTCCATCCAAAGAAAAGATATGGCATGGAAAACCCCACAGGATTTGTGATATGATTCACTTTTAAATTACTTAACTTCAATTTACGCCTCCAACCTCGCGATTTCTCTTTGGTCTGAACAGATGCTCAAACACAGCCGCCACATTTTTCCCTTTCGATGAAAGCACATTGACCAGCAAAATAAAGATACCAGTAATGACCAACGTTACCACAGAGCCCATCTCATCTGTAAAGATTGCCTCTAAGCCAAATGTCATGGTACAAAGCGTCACGGATCCCACGATTGTGCCAATCGTATCCCCGCAAAATCCGGCCACCAGCAGGCCGACAAATACAGGCAGAATATTTGTAAACAATTCACTGATCGTGGCAAGAGAGGTAAAAGAGGCTTCATGCTGCCCGGTTGTTGCATAGATCATAGTTGCAAAGCCAAAAATAATTCCGCCGAACAGATAGGTGATCAACACATTTTTCGGTTCATTGACGCCGATATTCACAGCGCTCTGCTGATTATTGGCCAGAATCGCACTCTGTTTGCCCGCGACTGTTTTATAACTGTACCACCAGTAAACAACGATTGCTCCGATGAGCGGAATCAGTACGGTGGGGAAGGTGGAAAATATTTTCAGCTGCATATTTGCCACAAGATTTAATCCTCCGCCGTTAAAGATCAGACAGGTAACCGACTCATAGAGCAGCGCCATGGCAATCGTTGCAATGATAATCGGAAGCCTGCCAAACACATACAGGCAGCCCACCAGAAGGCTGAATCCTACGCAAAGCACCATGCAAAGCACACAGAAAATGACCGGATTGCTGCCAAGATTTTTTGCCGTGTTTCCGGCGATGATCGCCGCCAGCAGCATAATCGCGCCACCGGAAAAATCAAACCGCCCGTTTTTAAACTGTATTCCAATGCCGTAAGCACAGGTAACGGATACCGCAATGTCAACAATCAGCGTCTTCCACATACCGATAGAACCAAAATACGTTTTTCCGTTGGCATAGCATAATATCATCATCAGGACATACATAATTACCGGAAGCGCCAGGGTACCAACAATTCTTTTTACAGTTCCATTCTTTTTTCCCATCTTTTACCTCCTCTATCTGGGCAGCGTGCCGCCATGTTTCCTGCAGGTGATTAAAACCACGATCAGGAAGATTATCGCCTTAACCAAAAATGTCATGTTAGTCGGAACGCCGATCAACGGCAGCCCCACATCCAACAGGGAATAGGTAAACGCGCCGACAATCGCCGCGGAAACTCTGGACTTCATACCTCCGGAGAGAGGCATGCCGCCAAGAATCAGTGCCACCATCACATTCATCTCAAAACCGGTTCCGGTAGCATCGGAAGCGGAGCCTGTATAGCCCATCTGAAATACGGAAGCCACTACAATACAAATGCCCATAATTATATAGCAGATCATCTTGTACCGGAGCAGATTCACACCGCTCTGTCTCGCCGCTGTAGGATTTGCACCAATCGCTTTGGCATGCTTTCCGAATTTTGTATAATCCTGTCTTTGACAGTTGGTACAGTTAGAAAATCGCTCCAAGCCTTGA
>JAJQAD010000242.1 GCA_021204005.1 Clostridiales bacterium | reverse complement strand
GTTTATCATTGCGGGGGCGGTGGTGTTTGGTGTGCTGACGGCGTTATCGCTGGCGTTAGCGGTAAATGGGACGAAAAAGCTGCGTTTCCTCAATCGTTACCAGACTTATATCCGGATGTTCCGGCAGCGGTGGAATGTGCCGATCCGGGAGCTGGCGGACCGCGTGGGGAAGTCGGTGGAATTCACTGTGCGCGACCTTCAGAAGATGATAGACCGGAGACTGTTTTATCAGGCGCATATTGACAGGGATCAGAACTACTTTATCCTTTCGGACGAGGCTTATCAGGCATACCGGCTTGCGCAGGAGGATTATGCGGCGCAGGCCAGGCGGCAGGCAGATGAGCAGGAGCGGCAGAAACGCAGGGAGCAGGAGACCGAAAAAGCGGATGCAGAGCTTCCTCCTGAGTGCAGAGAGCTGATTCAAAAAGGAAAAGATTATATCGACTATATTCATGTGGCCAACGAGCGGATTCCAGGAGAGGAGATCTCGGCCAAGCTGGATCGCATGGAGCGCGTGGTGACGCGGATTTTCGATGTGGTCCGTGCACATCCGGAGGTGGCGCCGGAATTGAATAAGCTGATGAGCTACTATCTTCCGACGACGAAAAAGCTGTTGGATGCTTACCAGGAACTGGATTCCCAGCCGGTGGCGGGAAATAATATTTCTTCCACTAAGATTGAGGTTGATAAGACGATTGACACACTGAATGTGGCGTATGAAAAACTGCTGGACAGCCTGTTTGAGAACCGGGCCTGGGATATTTCTTCGGATATTTCTGTGCTGCATACGATACTGGCGCAGGATGGGCTGAAAGAGGACGAGCTGCACGCGCAGGGATGAAGCTTATGTAAAAATAAGAATGAAGCATCTGTCTGTGAAGTAAATGTGAGGTTCATGGATGGTGGTTGAGTGAAAAATGTATCAATAATAGAAGCAGAGTAACTACTTAGGACAGTACTTCGCACTTGCTGCGAAGTGCGGCTGAGGAAATAATTGAAACAGAAAAATATAAGGGGGCTACTATGAGCGTAGATTTAAAAGACATGACAACCACACCGACACTATCCTTTGACGTGACACCTGACACACAGGAGCTTCCATCTGCTGTGACCGGAACGACGGATTTGTCCGCATCGGACGCACAGGATTTTAACGAGAGCAACCTGACACAGGAAGAACTGAAGATGGTAGAGGAGTTCTCGCAGAAGATTGACATCAACAATTCCCAGGCAATTCTCCAGTATGGCGTGGGAACACAGAAGAAGATGGCAGATTTTTCGGAGACCGCGCTGCAGAATGTCCGCACAAAAGACCTTGGGGAAGTGGGCGGTATGCTGACCTCCCTGGTAACGGAGCTGAAAAGCTTTGAGATTGACGAAAATGAGAAGGGGATCAAGGGACTGTTCAAGAAGTCTGCGAACCGCACGACTGCGCTGAAAGCGAAATATGCGAAGGCGGAGACCAATGTGACGGCAGTATGCGAGGCGCTGGAGAACCACCAGCAGACTTTGCTGAAGGATATCGCGCTGCTGGACAAGATGTACGATGTAAACCTTACCTATTTTAAGGAGTTATCTATGTACATCCTGGCAGGGAAAAAGAAACTGGCCGAGGTTCGCGCGAATGAATTGCAGGCGGCAGTAGACCGGGCAAACCGTTCGGGGCTTCCGGAGGACGCCCAGGCTGCGAAAGACATGGAGAATAAGTGCGAGCGCTTTGAAAAGAAACTGCACGATCTGGAACTGACCCGCGTGATTTCGATCCAGACTGCGCCGCAGATCCGTCTGGTGCAGAACAATGATACGCTTATGGCGGAGAAAATCCAGTCCACCATCGTGAACACGATTCCGCTGTGGAAGAGCCAGATGGTGTTGGCTCTTGGAATTGAGCATTCCAACCAGGCGGCGAAAGCGCAGCGTGAAGTGACCGATATGACGAACGAGCTCCTGCGCAAGAATGCGGATGTCTTAAAGACCGCTACCATCGAGACGGCAAAAGAATCCGAGCGCGGCATTGTGGATATCGAGACTTTGAAGCACACCAATGAGTCGCTGATTTCCACTTTTGACGAGGTGATGAAGATTCAGAGCGAAGGCCGTGAGAAGAGAAAGGCGGCGGAGGAAGAGATGGTGCGGATTGAGAATGACCTGAAGGAGAAGCTGCTGGAGATCCGGACGAAGTAAATAGAATGTATTTTGATTCCGCGAGGAGCGGCACGAAAAAGGTAAAGATTACAAAATAAACGGAAGATTGAAAAATCTGATTGCAGGTAAAAGGAGCAGCTAATTGTTCAGCTGTTCCTTTTTCTATTTAAGACGTGTGCTTTCTGTAGTCAAAATCGAAGAGATATCATTCCAGCTGGCTTCTGCAACCTGATTTTGCGTTGTTTGCCGGAGTAAATGATAGACTGCGGAAGTGTTTTTTGCCTGATTTTCTTCGTAAATATTATGCTTTAGTTTATAGTAAAAAGTATTTTTTGCGTGCTCCGCCGCAAACCGCGCGCCGAACGCCCCGGCTTTAGAGAAAAACGCCAGCCCCAGGCGTCGCATGGCGTATCCCCATCCGAAAATCTTCCCAATCCGGAAAGCAGAATGGAATGTGTAAAAATGCGTGACCGCATGGTAAAATTCCTCCTGCAACTCCCAGGAACTCATGTTTGCGGGACGGAAAGTGACATTCATCATATCGTACTGTTCCCAGTCGGGGACGATCATCCGGTTTTCGGCGTCAAACTGCTGATAGACCGGGGTGCCCGGATAGGGAGTCAGGATGGCGGGCTGCAGCTGGTAGGCGTCCAGGTCTTTGGCAAAGCGGACGGCTTTCCGGATGTCTTCTCTGGCGTCAGCGTCTAAACCCAGTACAATGCTTGCGATGAGGCGGATTTTATGCTTACGGCAGGATTCTGCTGCCCGGACGATATCTTCCCGGTGCTGCCCTTTATGGATCTGCTCCAGCGCTTTTTCATTCAGCGATTCGATGCCGATCAGCACGCGGTTTAAGTGTGCTTTTTCCAACAGAGTCATCAGTTCCTCGTCGTCGGCCATGTCCGTGCGCCCGAAGAAAAAAGTTTCCTTAAATATAAGATTTTCCTCTATCATGCGGCGGCAGATTTCTTTTGCCCTTTCCTTGTCGGCAGTGAAATTGTCGTCTTCAAAATTCATGTAGCGAAATCCCATTTTTTTATAAGTCCGTATTTCATCGATGACGCTGTCCACACTGCGTTGGCGGTACGGTGCAAACATCCGGGATGTGGTGCAGAAGGTACAGCGGTAAGTACATCCCCGGGTAGTCATGATATTGGCGCAGTCACAGGGTGTTTTCAAAATGCTGTAATCCGGCAGAGGCAGAGCGTCCAGATTGGTTGGCGGTGCAGTGCGGATGATTTTGTCTGTAATCCGTCCCTCCACGACGTCGAGAATGACGGACTCTCCCTCGCCCACGATGACTTGGTCGGCGTGGTGCGCTGCCTCGTCGGGGAGTGCGGAGGCGTGAATGCCGCCGAGGATGACTTTAGCATCCGAATTTGCATGGATGATATCGGCGAGCTCATAGGCTCTGGGCGCGGTGGAGGTCATCGTATAGATGGAAAAAACATCCGCCTTTTTCAGGCAGTTCTTCAGAGGCAGTTTCCCGTTCAGCTCCTCATATACTTCCACGGTATGTCCGGCTTTCTTTAAAATGCCGCCGAGGATGAGAGGACCGGTGATGGCATTCGGATGCCCGTAAAACCGGCTTCCCAGGCGGTAGACGGGGAAGCGGCGGAGAGCGCTGGCCGGGGTGATGAAAACAATGTGCATGGGTGGCTCCTTTCCGGTGGTATTAATATAGATAGTATTGACGCATAGGTGCGGTTTTATACTTTTTATGTTGAAACAGATGAATGAAATGAATATAGAGTAAAGTTTTTGTCAGTTGAATAAAAGAAAATAATAGAGAGTACCA
>JAJQAD010000207.1 GCA_021204005.1 Clostridiales bacterium | reverse complement strand
TATCGCAAATCATATTTTTCTAGCCTTTTGTGTCTACTTTTATTGTAGCATCAAAATTACGATGCCACATCGGGGAAAAAATTTCTGATTCTCTATACACACAAAACTGCGGTGCATCCATTTTTTCGATAACACCGCAGTTCTAAAATTTTTAACTTATTTTGTCATAATTTCACTTCTATTATGCATAAAACCTATGATACGTCTGGTTTACTCCAGCTCAAACGCGCCGGTATACAATTGATAGTACGTGCCTTTCTCTTCGATCAGCTTATCATGGTTGCCGCGCTCGATGATACAGCCCTGATCCAGCACCATGATCACATCGGAGTTCATGATCGTGGACAGTCTGTGCGCAATCACAAACACCGTACGTCCATCCATCAGCGCGTCCATACCTCTCTGCACGATAGCCTCGGTACGCGTATCGATGGAGGATGTCGCCTCATCCAGAATCATAACCGGCGGATCCGCAACCGCCGCCCGGGCAATGGAAATCAGCTGCCGCTGGCCCTGGGACAGGCCGCTGCCGTCCCCTTCCAGGACAGTGTCATAACCGTGAGGAAGCATCCTGATAAAGCCATCCGCGTTGGCCAGCTTCGCGGCCGCGATACAGTCCTCATCCGTCGCATCCAGCTTGCCGTAACGGATATTCTCCATGACCGTACCGGTAAAGAGGTTAACATCCTGCAGCACCACGCCGAGGGAACGCCGCAGCGAGGGCTTCTCAATGTCCGCGATATCAATGCCATCGTACGTTATAGAACCATTCTGAATATCGTAAAACCGGTTGATCAGGTTCGTGATCGTCGTCTTGCCCGCACCGGTAGCTCCCACCAGAGCAACCTTCTGACCGGGCTCAGCAAATAGCGTGATGTCATGCAGAACCGTCTTTTCGGGGTTGTAGCCGAAGTCCACATGGTCAAACTCCACATGACCCTTCATCTCAACCAGCTTGAAGCTGCCATCTTCCTGCGGCACCTTCCAGGCCCAGTGCTTCGTACGCTCCGGACACTCCACCATATTGCCGTCCTCATCAAAGCGGACGCGAACCATGGTCACCGTGCCGCCGTCCTGCTCAACTTCCTCATCCAGCAGCTCAAAAATACGCTCCGCACCGGCCAGAGCCATAACAATGAAGTTCACCTGGTTGGAAATCTGGCTGATCGGGTTGACAAAGCTTCTGGACAACTGCAAAAACGAAACAATGGAGCCCAGCGTCAGAACACTGATTCCGGTCAGGCTGATATTTGTAACGCCCCGGATTCCCAGCGCGCCTCCCACGATAGCGATTACCACGTAGAGGATAAATCCGATATTGTTCATAATCGGCATCAGGATATTAGCATACGTATTCGCCCTCGTCGCGCTGTCACAGAGCTCATCATTTACCTTATCAAAGGCTTCCTTGGCTTTTTCCTCATGGTTAAAGACCTTGACCACTTTCTGCCCGTTGATCATCTCCTCGATGAAGCCGTTCTCCTTACCCAGAGAAACCTGCTGCTTGACAAAATACTTGGCACTGCCGCCGGCCACTTTTCTGACTACCAGCAAAATGATCACAACAAACGCAATAACGACCAAGGTCAGCCACACACTTACGGTCAGCATGGAAACAAACACTACAACAACCGTAATACAGGAATTCAGAACCTGCGGGACGCTCTGCGTCAACATCTGGCGCAGCGTGTCGGTATCATTGGTATAATGGCTCATTATGTCGCCGTGGGTATGTGTGTCGAAGTAACGGATCGGCAGCTTCTGCATATGCTCAAACATCTCATCACGGATTTTTTTCAAAATCCCCTGCGCCACCGTCACCATCAAACGGTTATAAATCAACGCTGCCACGACACCGCAGGCAAAAATTGCCGCCATCCGCAGCAGATACCGGAGTAAACCGGAAAAATCCGGATTGTCCGTTGTAAGAAGCGGTGTAATATACACATCAATCAAGTCCTGGATAAACAGGCTTGCCAGCGCCGTCGTAATCGCCGCCATTACAATGCAGCAGACCACGATAATAAAACGAATCTTATATTCTCCGAGATACTTCAGCAGACGAGCCGCTGTTCCGCCTGCATTCTTTGCACCTTTTCTCTTATTCATCCAGACCACCGCCTTTCTGCTGAGACTCAAAGGTCTCCCGATAGATATCGCTTGTCTTCAGCAATTCCTCATGCCGGCCGACTGCGACGACCTTTCCATCGTCCAGGACAATGATTTTATCCGCGTCATCGATCGACGCTACCCGCTGAGTAATGATAAACTTTGTCGTCTCCGGGATCGCCTCCGCAAAGGCTTTCCGGATCAGCTTATCCGTCTTGGTATCCACCGCGCTGGTAGAATCGTCAAGGATCAGAATCTTCGGCTTCTTAAGCAGTGCCCGGGCAATACACAGACGCTGCCGCTGCCCGCCGGAGACGTTCGTGCCGCCCTGCTCGATGTAAGTATCATATTTATCCGGCATCTTCTCGATAAACTCGGCTGCCTGCGCCTGCTGACAGGCGATTTCAATCTCCTCATCCGTGGCATTCTCATTGCCCCACCTGAGATTCTCTTTGATCGTACCGGAGAAAAGAATATTCTTCTGGAGCACCATGCCCACGCCGTCACGCAGCGTCTCAAGGTCATAATCGCGGACATCCACGCCGCCGACCGTGACTCTTCCCGTTGTCACATCATACAGACGGGGAATCAGCTGCACCAGGCTGGATTTCGCGGAACCGGTCGCTCCGAGCACGCCGACACGCTCTCCGGACTTAATCTCCAGATTGATATCATTCAGGACATCCCTTTCTGCTTCCTCGTGATAACGGAAGCTGACATCCTCAAAAGTGATCGACCCATCCTTGATCTCCATCACCGGATTCTCTTTATTTTTAATATCGCTCTCCTCATCCAGAATCTCTACAATACGATTTCCGGAAGCGATAGACATGACAACCATAACCAGAATCATGGATATCATCATCAGGCCCATCAGAATCTGCATCGCATAAGTAAACATACTGGTCAGCTGACCTGTCGTCATTCCGCCGACAACACCCGCTGTATTCCCGCTGGCGACGATTGCTTTCGCACCCATCCAGGAAATCAGGATAATGCAAGTATAAATTGCAGTCATCATGGACGGCATATTAAACGCCAGCGTTTTCTCAGCATGGCTGAAATCATTATAGATCGCCTCGGAAATCTTTTTAAACTTTTTCTCCTCGTGGTCCTCACGGATGTAGGATTTCACCACACGGATGCCATGCAGGTTCTCCTGAACCACCTCATTTAAGCGGTCATACGTCTTAAACACACGCTTGAAATACGGGTGCACATAGACACTGATAAACCCGAGAACAACCGCCAGAATCGGGATCACGATCACAAAGATCAGTCCCATCCTCCGATTAATCGTAAATACAACAACAAGCGCGGCGATTACCATAATCGGGCACCGCACAGCCGTCCGGATCGTCATCATAAACGCATTCTGGACGTTTGTCACATCCGTCGTCAGCCTTGTTACGATACTGGCCGTCGAAAACCGGTCAATATTTGAAAACGAATACTCCTGTACTTTCGTGTACATGTCCTTTCTCAGATTCTTCGACAGCCCGGCTGCGGCGACCGCCGCCTCCCGGCCTGCCAATGCGCCAAACGCCAGTGAGATAAACGCACACACCAGCAGGAGCACGCCCAGTTTTATGACCACTGACATGTTCCCCGCTTCAATACCGTCGTCAATCAGGCTCGCCATCACATAAGGAATCAGGATTTCCATCACTACTTCCACGATAACGAAGACCGGCGTCAGGATCGTCGCCCTCTTGTACTCCCGCAGGGAGTGCATCAGTTTCCTAATCATTCCATTTGCCCTCCTTTTTTATGATATTATCCTGCATTCTGTGAATACAGGTAAAAAACTGTTCCATTTCATCCTCGGTAAAGCCCTCACACAGGGTATCCTCAACCTTACGGAATTCTGCATCCATCTGGTCAAGAATCGTCCAGGCCTGCTCTGTCAGCACCAGTTTTTTCAGCCGGGCGTCGTCCGGTACGCTCTGGCGTTCAATCAATCCCTTTCTCACCATCAGACTCACTACCTTGGAAGCTGTAGAACGGGTGATTCCGAAATGCTTCTCCAGATCTCTCTGATAGACATCCTGATCTCCTCGCTTCGCGATAAAGCCAATGATCCAGGTATTATTGCCTGTCACGTTCTCCACCTGCATCCGCACCGGCGAATTATCAATGACCCGGCTGATCAGATTGGATAACATGTGAACCTCATGTCCAACCATTCGTTCCATCCCGCACCTCCTTTTTTGTTTGATTTCAAACAGTTTGATTTCAAACAATCCAAAAGCAAACATATGTTACTACTTTTATATTTACTTGTCAATCCTCTTTTTCATTCTTTTCAAGAACCCGCAAAACGTTACTGTTCACAGACTATTTGCACAGGGGTTTTCGATACGCTGCACAGACCGGTCTGTGAATGCAACGCGCCCCGCGACAGGCATTCCTGTGAAGCGTGTTGTCCCAAAGAACACACTTTCTGACGAGACAAAAAGATATGCAAAAAACGCATCCTGTGTCCTCTGCATATCTTTTTCTTTCCCTGTCTGAATCTGCATCCGGCTGACCGGTACGCCAAACCCGAACCCACCGGGTTTGAAAAACAGCTTATCCTAAAACAAAATCTTCTTTCTGTTCTTCAGCATCATACCGCCGGATATAATCACAAAACATCCGATAATAATGGCGCATACGCCGCCGATTACGCTAAACGCTCCGGAGTAAGTCATTTTCTGATAAACCTTTTCCATGATGTTCCTCCATCTCACAAAATATTTCATTCGCCCGGTGAATCTATCCATTCAAAGGCTGCTGCCAGGCTCCGATGACTCATACTATGTTTTCAGTATACCATTATTTTAAAATCATGCCTAGTGGAGACTCCCATAAAATGTTTAAACTTTTTATAAACACCGGATCTTTACAGAGTGTTTTAATATCCAGGACGAATTTTCCTATGATACTAAAAATCATCCGCAGCCTCATCTGCTCCCGCCAGCATCCGGTTCTGCAGTGCGCAGACCCGGTCCACCGGATAGTGGCAGGAAAACCCATCCGCTGCGCTGTAGCAGGTGGCCGCCGACTCAAACAGGCAGTAAGTAAACTCCCCATCGCTGATAAGCTCCTCCACCATAGGCGGCAATTCATACGAAGTCTCATAATACAGCTTTAATTTTTTATCGCTGATTTCCTCCCTGTACAGATACAGACAGGAATCGCTGAACCTCCCAAAAGAAGCGCTCATCACAACATACGGCGTCTCATCCACTGAAAAAAAGGACAGCCCCTGGACATAATCCGGAATATCCAGCGTAAACTGCCTGGTAAGTTCCGTCCCTTCCTCTCCGGAATCCATCAGAAACACCGCCAGTTTCCCCTGCTGGGAAAAAAGAGAATGGCTTGTCCCCACCCAGAGCCGGTCATCATTCCAGGATACAAAAGAGGCTGTCATCCCACAGGATACTTCCTCATCATAGTCGTCCAGCTCATAGACTGACTGTCCGGACTCCACCGCCTCCTCAATCCGTGCCGATGAGATTCTGCCCAGACACTTGCTGGTGCTTTTCGCCACCCAGAGATTGCTGCCGTCATAGGCGATGCCGCCCACATGGTTGCAATCCGGCAGGACAATGAGTGTCAGAAATTCACGCTTTGATGCGTCCTCATTCGAAAGCACATAGATCACGGAATTTTCCTGCTCCGTTTTATCATAAGCAGTGATCAGCATATATTCCTCCGCAATACAGATTCCCTGCGGTACCATCTGGCGGGATTCGGACTCGGAAAAACAGGTGTTTTCCAAGCCGGGGATCGCCGTGCTGTAATCCGCCCGGTACATAGTCCGGAAAGAAGAATACTGAAACAGCGTGCGGGAAAAAGCCAGGTCATACTGATAGGCAGTCGATGTCTCCGCCGGGACGTTCTCCTCCTCTGTAAAAATATCCCACGAAAAAGAACCGGCTCGATACACCCGGAATCCTGCAACCCCCAGAAGCAGGCATGCCGCTGCCGCTATAATTGTTCCTGCCAGTAGCTTTTTTCTCATACTGTAAACGTTCCCCTTTGTCTTTCCGGTTTCTTTTGTATCACTCTATGCCGTTCCGCGAAAAACACGCCATTCTCCCTGTTTTCGCCCGGCTGAACTTTTTTGAGCTACGCTGTCAGAAAACAGATCCGGCTATTTCAAAAGCGCCGTGCCGGTATTCCTGCCTGGCCCGGATAAACCGGAATAGAAATTTTGCCATTTTGTGCAAGATTTCGTTTCTAAGTGCTTAAATGGGATCCCCGTGCTCCACTTCCAGGTTGCCAAGCCCCCACTTGTCCAGCTGTTCTTTCCAGCTGCTTTCCTGTATCAAAGCCAGCTTCTCCGCTTTTGTCAGACGTTTGATCAGAACCTCCCTACGCATCGCCTCAGACTTTGTATCATGCACCTCCAGATAGGCCAGCCGGATCGGTCCGCGCCCCCTGGTATATTTTGCGGCAATGCCGCTCCGATGCGCCGCCAGCCGCTTCCGGATATCGTTTGTCCACCCGGTATAGAGACTGCCGTCCCCGCATTCCAGCATATATGTAAAGTTCACACTTTACCTCCCAACATCCTATGTAGCCGGCAGCGCCCGGCCGCCGGTCATCCCGGAGCAGACATCCCCCGGGGCATCTATATCCATGCAACCGAAAAAACGTGTATCTTAACCAGCGACAGCGGCTTCGCTCCGCAAAACCACCATCCAACAAGACCAGTCCTGTAAATCATGCCGATTGCAGTTATACTATAGTATACACATTTTTCCGGAAACGGTTACTCTGCGCTGCTGCTTTTCAGATAATGAAGCGGATTCTCCGGCTCCCCATCCTTAAGCATCTGAAAATACAGATTGCTCCCCTCAACGCTGTAATATTTCGTCGGCTCACTGACAAAACCAAGCAGATCACCTTCCGCGACATAATCACCCTCCGCCGCCTGTACCTCTTTCAACTGGCCGTAAACCAGCTGATAACCGCCGCCGATATCCATCGCGACCGTCTCGCCGGTCTCCTCCGAGGTCTCCACGGAAATCACCCGCCCGGCTGCCGCCGCGGTCACCGGATCATTGACTGCTCCAGCAATCACCAGCGCCGGATTATATTTATACTGATCCAGTGTTGCAAAATATACGGACTGGTCCATGCTGTAATTTAAAATCACGTCGCCCTGCAAAGGCCAGCTTAAGCTATCCGCCTCGGAAAAAGACAGGCTCACCGTATGGGAATCTTCTGATCCGGAGTCTACCTTTCCCTCCACAGAAGAGACATCCGCCTGCCCGCCGTCGGACACATCTCCGGCAGAACCGTCTTCCTCCTGTTCGTTATCAGAAAGATTTGCTGCATTGCCCTCGCTCTCCTCCGACGCGTTTTCCGCAGCGGACGAATCCTTTGACGCGTTTTCCGCAGCGGACGAATCTTCCGCCACATCGGCTTCCCCGTCCACCGCATCATCCTCTGTCCACTCTGCTTCCGCCATCACAACCGCCTCCTGCTCCTCACTTTCCCGGCTTGCAGTTTTACGGTATGAAATCCCCGCAAGCGCGATCACCGCCACCAGGGTAATCACGCCAACCGTCACATATGTTTTCTGATTTCTGGTATCTTTTTTCTGATTCATAGTTCCTCCATTCCCGGCTGCCTGCGTTCCTCCGGTTCTTTTCCAATCCCACCGAAGACCCTTTTCTTTCTATCTAGTATTGCCGGAAAGAAGAAACCTATTCATATTTTTTCTGACTGTACACCTGCAATCCAAAGGCAGTATTTTTTCGCAGCTGCACTCTATTCCGCAACCGCAGCAAAATAATACTTTACTGCAGTTTTTCTATCTTTACACCCTGATAATAGTATGACAGCAATTCCGTGTAAACGGCTCCCTGCTCCGCCTTCCGCTCCGCCCCATACTGGCTGAATCCAAGTCCATGGCCGATTCCCTTTGTGACAATGCGGATTTTCCCCTCCAGTTCCGAAAAATAAAAACAGGATGATTGCAGGCCAAGTGCCGAACGCACGGCCTCCCCATTGACAGTGGTTTCGCCATATTGCACCTGTGTTACATAATCCGCGCTGTCACGCTCCGCAATCCGGAGAGTTCCCGGCAGACCTTCCGCACTCCACTCCTCATCTGGAAACAGCCCTGCCAGAGCTGCTGCAAACTCCTCTTTTTCCATGTATCCCACATACAGAAACCCCTCTGCCAGGATATCCTCCCGACTGGGCACACTCTGAAGCCAGGTATAGGCTTCCTGCCCCGGAACCTCCGCAGCATTCCGGGTTTTCTCATTGCTTGCCCTGTGGTATGCTGCCGGAATCAATTCTCCCTCATATGTCAGAACCAGTCCTTCGCTCTCTGAGACCGCGGTCTGCATTTTATCCAGATTCTTTTCGTACGCCTCGCCCCAGGCCTCCCGCATGGCTGCCTCGTCCCAGCCCTCCTCCGCATCCTCCCCCTCACAGCTCAGGTTCGTGCGGACAATCACCGCCTGCGCTTTCAGGCATTCCAGGTCGTAATCCGCCGGAATCTCCGCCGCCAGCACGCTCACCACCTGTTCTTCCAACTGCTCGTCCTCACCGGAGCCGGCAGAAAACCGGGAATTGCCGCCACACAGATACACTGTCAGCAGCCAGGGAAGGAAAAGGATCAGAATGGCGACCGACACATAAAGCTTTACTTTTTCTCTCATAGTAAAACTTTATGTCCGCGCCAGGTTGTTCATACCATAAAATCATGGAAAAACACAAACTATATTATCTGCACATGGTAAGAGCTTTTGTTCCAAACATCATTATGATCAGAAGGGCAAAAAAGTATGATACATTGAAATCTGCTAAATTTCAGGATATCAGGATCGAAAACCTATACAAAGGATGATAACCTGGAGAGCTCATCCGCCAGCGCCGCAAATTCTTCCAGCGTCAGCGTCTCTCCCCGCACCGTGAGCGGTTTCCCCAGCCCGGTAATCGCCGCCTCAATCTGCTCCTTGGAAAATGTGAGTTCCGCAGAATTTTTCAATCCGTTCGCCAGTGTTTTCCGTCTCTGGTTAAAGGATGCGCGGATCAGCCGGAATAACAAATCCTCATCTTTCACGGAAACCGCCGGCTTTTCATGGTGGGTCAGATGCACCACCGCGGAGTCTACTTTCGGCTGCGGCATAAAGCATCCGGGAGGAACAATCGCGGCGATCTGAGGTCTGGCAAAATACTGGACAGCCAGAGACAGCGCCCCATAATCCTTCGACCCCG
Source organism: Clostridiales bacterium (assembly GCA_021204005.1). Classification (GTDB taxonomy): domain Bacteria; phylum Bacillota; class Clostridia; order Lachnospirales; family Lachnospiraceae; genus Eubacterium_I. Next base: position 12,040 of record JAJQAD010000207.1, on the reverse strand, counting down.
GGCCGCTCTGCATGCGGTCCGCCACCTCTTTCTGCACCATGACTGTGATACTCTCCACCGGCACATGCCGCTCCAGCAGATTCATGATGATCGGCGTTGTGATATAATAAGGCAGATTAGCCACCACTTTGATCGGATTTCCCTGGTTCTTTTCCTTTGCCAGCCTGCCGATATCCACTTTTAAAATGTCCTGGTGAATTACTTCCACATTATGATATCCCTGCAGCGTGTCCTCCAGAATCGGGATCAGCATCCGGTCGATCTCCACAGCTGTCACCTGCCGGGCATTCGCCGCCAGATACTGCGTCATCGTGCCGATCCCCGGCCCGATCTCCAGGACAAAATCATTTTCCGTGATCTCCGCAGCCGCTACGATATCCTCCAGCACGCGGGGCTCAATGAGAAAATTCTGTCCGTATTTTTTCTGCAGCACAAATTTATGGCTTTCCAGAACCGCCCTCGTCATCTGCGCGTTTGCCAGCCAGGGGCGCGGTGTGATGTTGCTCATAAGGTTCTCCTCTTAGTATATATGGACGGATACATTACTGAATACCTTCAAAAACAATTAATTACATATACTTAAACAAATATCCACATCATACATAAAACAGCCGCCTCGCATTTATTTCTGTCACTTCTATGACTTCCTCCGCGGTTATGCCTTTCAGCCTCGCAATTTCCTCCGCCACGTAGGCGATCAGATCCGAAGAGTTGCGTTTTCCGCGGTATGGCGTCGGCGCCATATAGGGGCAGTCTGTCTCAAGGACGATCCGCTCCAGCGGAATCGCCGCCGCCGTCTCCTTTGCTTTTTTCGCATTTTTAAATGTGACCACTCCGCCGATGCCGATATGATATCCCAGCTTCACATACTCCCGCGCCATCTCCGGGGAATAAGAATAGCAATGGAGAATACCGGACAATCCCTGCCCATGCCGGGCAATGAGGTCAAAGGTATCCTGCGCCGCTTCTCTGCTGTGAACCGCGATGGGAAGCCCCAGTTCTCCCGCTAGCTCCATCTGCCGGACAAACCAGCGCTGCTGCACTTCCCTCGGCTCCACATCCCAGTGGTAGTCCAGGCCGATCTCCCCGATCGCGACTACTTTCGGGTTCGTCCTGGCCGTCTCACGCATCCAGTCCAGAAACTCCTCATCCAGGCTGCCCACATCATCCGGATGAACCCCGACCGCCGCATAAATGAAGTCATACTGCTGCGCCAGCTTCACACTGGCGCGGCAGCCCTTCGGGGTAGCGCCCACATTGACGATCGTTCCCACGTTTCGGTTGCGCATGTCCGAAAGCAGTTCCTCCCGGTCTGCGTCAAATTGCTCATCGTCATAATGAGCATGTGTATCAAAAATCATAATCTATACCTCATCCTGCTGATACTACTTCACGACTCTCTACACCACATGCGCAATTCACGTCTGCTTCGCATACTAACAGCCCGCTCATGCGTGTCAGCAGATCTCCGCCCCGGCCGGCATCTCTTTCTCCGGCACCACCAGCGCCAGATTTCCGTCCGCATCCTCCGCACAGAGCAGCATTCCCTCGGACAATACGCCTGCCAGCTTTGCCGGTTTTAAATTCACCAGCACCATAACTTTCTTGCCGACCATCTCCTCCGCGGAATAGTATTTCCGGATTCCGGAAACAATCTGCTTCACCTGGCTTCCCACTTTTACCTGGGAGCAGAGCAGCTTTTTCGATTTTTTCACTTCTTCACAGGCAAGGATTTCTCCTACCTGGAACTGCATTTTCCCGAATTCCTCAAAGGTAATCTCCGCCTTCGCCTCGATATCAATCACCGCTTTCTCACCGGCTGCGGCGTCCGCATCGTCGCCTTTCACGTCTTCCCTTTCCGTGTCCGCAGCCGGAGCGGAAGGATGAAGCGCCTCCACCTTTTGCATCACCTCATCCAGCTTCAGCCGCTCAAACAGAATCTCCGGCTGATCCGTCACGCGGATTCCGTTCTCCCGCAGACCAAAGGCCGCCAGCTCCTCAAACTCCCGCGTGCGGTCGTTCAGCATGGAGAAAATCTTCTCCGTCGTCTCCGGCATAAAAGGAGCGAGCAGGTTTGCGCCGATGCCGATGCTCTCCACCAGATTGTAAAGAACGGTCGACAACCGGTCTTTTTTCTCCTCGTCCTTTGCCAGCGCCCAGGGCATCGTCTCATCAATGTATTTATTGCATCTCTTAAATAAGGTAAAGACCTCCGTGATAGCATCCGCCACGCGCAGTTCGCTCATCTTTGCGTTGATTCTGTCTCTGGCGCCCGTAACCACTTCTTTTAACTGGTCATCCACCGGCTCCGCCACTCCCGCATCAGCAACGACACCGCCAAAATACTTATTGCTCATGGAAATCGTCCGGTTTACAAGATTGCCCAGGGTATTCGCCAGATCGGAATTCATCCGCTCCACCATCAGCTCCCAGGAGATAATTCCGTCGTTGTCAAACGGCATCTCGTGAAGCACAAAGTACCGCACCGCATCCACGCCGAACATCTCCACCAGCTCATCCGCGTAAAGCACATTTCCCTTGGATTTGCTCATCTTGCCCTCGCCCTGCAGCAACCACGGATGGCCGAACACCTGCTTCGGCAGCGGAAGATCCAACGCCATCAGGAAAATCGGCCAGTAAATCGTATGGAACCGGATGATATCCTTTCCGATCAGATGCAGATCCGCCGGCCAGTTTTTCTGAAACAATTCGCTGGAATCGCCATCCGCATCATAACCGATCTTAGTAATGTAGTTCGTCAGGGCGTCCAGCCACACATACACCACGTGCTTCGGATCAAAATCCACCGGAATGCCCCAGGTAAAGGATGTCCGGGAAACACAAAGATCCTGCAGTCCCGGCAGGAGAAAATTATTCATCATCTCATTTTTCCGCGCCACCGGCTGAATAAACTCCGGATGCGTATTGATGTGCTCAATCAGACGATCCGCATACTTGCTCATCTTAAAGAAATAAGCTTCCTCTTTCGCCGGCTGTACCTCGCCGCCGCAATCCGGGCACTTGCCGTCTACCAGCTGCGACTCCGTAAAAAACGATTCACACGGCGTGCAGTAAAGCCCCTCATAATACCCCTTATAAATATCACCCTGCTCATAGAGTTTCTTAAAAATCTTCTGCACCTGCGCCTCATGATCCGCATCCGTCGTCCGGACAAAATTATCATAGGAAGTATTCATCAGATCCCAGATTTTTTTCACTTCACCGGCGACATTGTCCACATACGCCTTCGGCGTAATACCGGCCTCCTGGGCTTTCAGTTCAATCTTCTGCCCGTGTTCATCGGTACCGGTCTGGAAATACACATCGTACCCTTCCTGCCGTTTGTACCGGGCAATCGCATCCGCCAACACAATCTCATAGGTATTGCCGATGTGCGGCTTGCCCGATGTATAAGCAATCGCCGTCGTCATATAAAATTTTCCCTTACACGCTTTGCACATATCTCAAATCTCCTTTTTATAATGAAAAAACTCTCGTCCCTAAAAAGGACGAGAGCATATTCCCGTGTTACCACCTTTGTTCCTCCCCGCCTCGCGGCGGAAAGCTCAGCCAGTATCATCGGGCAGAAACTGCTCCTCCTTTACAGGCCAGGCAGAAACGATTCCATCCCGCAAGCCAGCCGGAAATCATCTCCTGTCCGATCTATACTGTCCGCTGTAACAGGCGGTCCTGTCGAAACCTTGCCACACCGTAGTTCAGCTCCGCAGCTCCAAAGCCATCTTCTGCCGCCTTTCGTCCTTTCCTCTCAGCTAAGGAACTGTTAAAGAATTAACAGTTCCTAACGGAACCTCTCTGTGCACGTCCCGCGGCATACTCTCTTCTTCTAAGCCTTTATCATGATAAGGATACCTGGATCATAAGATCGTGAATATAGAATGTATCATCCATTTCACGGGTTTCGAACCAAAAGTATCATCGACTATAAAGTCTTTTATCGCATCAATCAGTAATTTTATCTATAAATAATTATTCTGCAGTCGTCTCGCCCTCTGTAGCTTCCGCATCCAGAGGCTCCTCTGCTTCTGCCGTTTCCTCCACAGATTCCTCTGCCGTTTCCTCTGCGGACTCCTCTACCGGCTCGTCCTCCGTCTCTTCCTCATCAACGACCTCGCACTCTACAACCTCTTCCTCACACTTCGCGCCGCAGTTCTCACAGAACTTTGCTTTCGCGGCAACCGGCTGTCCGCATTCCGGACATCTGCGGATCCCGCGTATCTCATCCTTCATCGCTTTCAGCTCGCCAATCTCCTCAAAAGCGGCTTTGATTGCCTCCAGACGATCCGCATACTCGCATTCCTCGTCATTTTTATGCTCATGATAATACGCTTTGCCAAGCTCACGATACATCTTCTGAATCGCACCCTCGCGCTCCTTGATATCGACAGAAATCTTCGCTGTATCCCTCCACTCTTTTGCTTTCCCCAGGCCATCCTTGCCCGCCGCCGAGATCGTATTGCCCAGTTTACTGAAAAAATCCTTATTCATGTTTGCCATAACGTATACCCCTTCTTTCTGTTGAACGCTTCCATATTTTGCCGCGCTATTTGTTTTATTATACCCTATTTACCAATTCCCGCCAAGTCAGTAATCTAAAAAAAATATAAATTCTGCCGATCAAACTGTTTTTTAACAGAAACATTTTTTCCGTTTCGCCGCCTGCCGCTCGCCGCTGCACTCTCTAAAAAAGAATACCGGTGTCCCTGACGCAGATATATACCATATAAAACGCATAAATAGCCAGCATACTGACCCCGCCGCCCCTCCGAAGCTCCTGTTTTTTCCACACCAACAGCATAATATACACACTGATTGCGATGAGAAAAATCAGATCAATCAGATTATTTGTCGTGACAGCGATGGGACTTATCGCGGAGGCAAGGCCTCCTACCAGCAGAATATTAAAGATATTGGAGCCGATCACATTTCCCAGCGCCATGCCCGCCTGGTTTTTCCTGGACGCCACCACAGAAGTCACCAGCTCCGGAAGAGACGTCCCGATCGAACAGATAGTCAGGCCGACTAAAGTCTCGCTCATGCCGAAACCGAGTGCAATCGTCTCCGCGGAATTGACCACCAGCTGCCCGCCGACAACGATTGCCGCTACGCCTCCCGCCATATAAATCACGCACCGCAGACCGGACAATTCCCGGATTTCCTCCGACTCCGGTTCCTCTTCTCCGGCCCGCATTGCCTTTCTGGCCGACATCACCATCCAGAACAGAAATACCACAAAGATTCCAAGCATAACCGCTCCGTCCACATGACCCACGGTCATGCCGACAGCCCCCAGAGCCAGCAGAAGAACCGCCGCAAACAGGGAAAACGGAAACTCTCTCTTTAAGGTTTTCTTCTCAATCGCCAGCGGCATAAAGAGAGAACAGACGCCGCAGACAACCAACAGATTAAAAACATTGGAACCGATCACGTTGCTGATCGCCATCCCGTTGCTTCCCCTTAAAGAAGCCGTGATCGACACCGCACATTCCGGCGCGCTGGTTCCCATAGCCACCACCGTCATACCGATGATAAACCCCGGCACCTTTAACTTCTGCGCAAACGCCGCCGCGCCGTCCACAAAAAAATCCGCCCCCTTTACCAGAAGTACAAAACCTGCAACTAAAACAATCCATGCAATTACCATTTCCGCTCCTCCTGTCATAAAATAAGCTATACGATAGCCCTGCAATTACTCCTTAATAGTAATCTTTCGCTTTCTTCACCTGTTTATCCGTCTGCTTACTTTCCAAAAATCCTTACATCGATATTCTCTCTGGATGGATGCGTCCTATATAGAAAAAGACCCACGTATGCAGAGTAAACCGCACACATGAGTCTCATTTTTTAAGATTTGCCAGGTCCTTGACCGAGATTGTTGACAAACCACGTATCCACGCAAACTACTCCCTCACGAGCTTTTCTTCACTATAGCCTAACGGCTTTCAAATGTCAATATTGACAAAACTTTTTCTGACCGATATAATAGCGGATAGAAAAAAGCCAAAGGCAATGACTGAATCAAGTAAGTATAAGCGGAACAGACAGAGAGCAGCCGGATGGTGAGAGGCGCCTGGAAAGCTTACACCGAATACTTTCACAAGCTGTGTACTGAACAGACGATATCATCCTAAGTAGGCTGCACCGGCATGCGACCGTTATCCCGCAAAAGTGTTTCATCTATTGATAATGAAGGAAGCAGTTTAACCGTTTTTCAGTTAAGTTTCGCGGATTCTGATACAAAAGAGTGACACTTGCTGAGGCAGACTGTGTGAGCAGCCTGTGAACTAAGGTGGTATCACGTGGATAGATTCCCCGTCCTTATAATAAGGATGGGGATTTTTTATATCATAGGAAAGACCTTGTTGTTGTAAAGTGCTAAAGTAAATGATTTCCTATGATATAAAAACACTCCGTGAGGATGCTTTATCTGAACCCCAACCGCCTGTCTTACCCACATTCCCCGGGAGGATACTTTCAGTTTATGCCTGTGACAGAATGAAAACGAGAGGAGAGTTACCAAATGACAGTCTATGAGGAACTGGTGGCCCGCGGCCTCATCGCCCAGGTTACCGACGAGGAAGAAATCAAAGAGCTTATCAACAACGGCAAAGCCACGTTTTACATCGGCTTTGATCCCACCGCCGACAGTCTGCACGTCGGACATTTTATGGCGCTCTGCCTGATGAAGCGCCTTCAGATGGCGGGCAACAAACCCATCGCTCTGATCGGCGGCGGCACAGCCATGATCGGCGATCCTTCCGGCCGCAGCGACATGCGTCAGATGATGACGCCGGAGACCATTCAGCACAACTGTGACTGCTTCAAGCAGCAGATGTCCCGCTTCATCGATTTTTCCGAAGGCAAAGCCCTGATGGTCAACAACGCAGACTGGCTGCTGGACCTGAACTATGTAGATGTCCTGCGTGATATCGGCCCGCACTTTTCCGTCAACAATATGCTGCGCGCCGAATGTTACAAACAGCGCATGGAAAAAGGCCTAAGTTTCCTGGAGTTTAACTACATGATCATGCAGAGCTATGACTTCTACGAGTTATACCGCAAATACGGCTGCAACATGCAGTTCGGCGGCGACGACCAGTGGTCCAATATGCTGGGCGGCACAGAGCTGATCCGCCGCAAACTGGGGAAAAATGCCTGTGCCATGACCATCACACTCCTCTTAAATTCAGAGGGCAAAAAGATGGGCAAAACCCAGTCCGGCGCCGTGTGGCTTGACCCCAATAAAACCTCTCCTTTCGAGTTTTATCAATACTGGAGAAATGTCGGCGACGCCGATGTATTAAAATGCCTGCGCATGCTTACTTTCCTCCCCCTGGAGCAGATTGACGAGATGGACACCTGGGAGGGCAGCCAGCTCAACACTGCAAAAGAAATTCTTGCCTTTGAACTGACCAAACTGGTTCACGGTGAGGAAGAAGCCGCCAAAGCACAGGAAAGCGCACGCGCACTTTTCTCCGGCGGAAACGCAGCCGACATGCCGACTGCAGCCATCTCCGAGGCGGATCTGCAGGATGGAAAAATCGACATTATGGGACTCCTTGTCGCTTCCGGTCTCTGTACCTCCCGCGGCGATGCCAGACGGAATATACAGCAGGGCGGCGTCAGCGTGAACGGAGAAAAAGTGACGGACATCGCCGCCGCCTACACACCTGAAGAGATCACCGCGGAGGATTTTGTGCTGCGGCGCGGTAAGAAAAAATACTGCAAGATTATCTTCCGGTAAAGCACAGCGTATCGACACTTAACGTCAAATCGTTTTGCCAGCGCAGAACATAATAAACCCGAAATACCATCACAACCGAGCGAAAAGCATCGTAACGATTTATTCTGACCGGGGATTTTTAAGAATTCCCCGGTCAGTTTCTACTTATATTTCCCTTTCAATCGTCTGAATATTCTGAATATTTATTTTTTTAAATATTTTTATCAGAAAACACTTGACATCTATCTGATAATGATGTATTATTAGCTTACAAACAAGGAACGAACACTCACACAAACACAGAAAGTTTATTTCAAAAGAGTTTCAAGAGAAGCAGGTAAAGGAAGTTGAGTAAGTGTATCGATTCTTAGAAGCGGGAGGACGGTCCGATGGCATAGCAGGATTTCCATCAAACCAAATCTGATGAAGGAGGTACAGTCCGATGAAATAATCAGCCTGACATCCAAGTAAATTTTAAAACCGAGGTACAGTCCAATGAAGAATGAATTTTAGTAGTTTTGAATTAGCAATCTCGATTAGAAGAGTTTACATAGATGGCGCTGAGAAGAGAGGTTGAGAAAGAGGAAAGGTGCCGAAGCGGACGAGGTGAAAAGAAGTCAGGAGAGCAGAAGCGATTACGTCCCGCAAAACAAATTCATAGAAAGAGAGGTTATATAGTGAAGCTTTTGAATATTCATTAAAAAGCCCATCTGAGAGGGAAAAGAATCAGATGGGCTTAATTTTTTTCTACAGGCGAAACCAGAATTCCGGTCCGCCGGGCTCATTTTTCACACCGTAATCAGCCCTGTGCATTTTCAGAATCGCCTCGCTGATCGCGAGCCCCATTCCCAGGGAATCATCCTCCGCAGACCGGGCCTCATCACTCCGGTAAAGCGGTTCCCAGATATGCTCTATTTCTTCCCCGGAAATTTCTTCCCCTTCATTAAAAACAGAAATTCCTCTCGCTGATACCGTAACGCGGATTATTCCATTGTGCACACAGTATTTCACCGCGTTGGAGATAAAATTATCCAGCACCATCTCCATCAATGCAGCGTCGCAACACACCGTTCCGCCCTCCTTTTCTTCCCAGATCAGAGAAATCTGCCTGCTTTTTATCATATCCTCATATCGCTGACACAGCTGATGCGCCATCTCCCCCAGAGAACACTCCTCTTTTTTCAGTTCATAAACGGAATCCGATACCTGTGTGTAGATCAGCATACGGTTGAGCATCTCATTCATATGCTCCGCTTCCTCCGCGATCATTCCGTGATAGTGCTCCTGTTTCTCCGGCTGAAGCCCCGCCTCCAGGCACTCGACACTGTTTTTGATTACCGCCGCCGGCGTCTTCATTTCATGGGCGATTGCGCAGAGAAACGTGTTTCTCATCTGACGGATTTTTTCCTGCTTTTTTTTTAAATAAAGGTACAGACCGGCTGCAAACACGGCGGCACATTCACAGAGTACCGCCAAGGGCAGGACATCCCGCCGCACCTCGCCGTAACAACGGATCAGATAGCGAAGGTTCACCTGCACCTGGCACTGATATGCTCCGATGCCCCTGACATCCGTTACCGTGACTGCATAGTCACTGCATTCCTGATAGTATTCCGCTCTCTGCGGATATTCTACCTCCTCATCCGTCAGCCATTCTCCTTCCACAGTATCCAGAACCGGCTGCGATACATGTGCAGAAACCGTGTAGATATATTGCAGCGTATATCCGTACTCGACCTCGTCCGCATCCACGCTGCTTCCCTGCGACAGATCGGCCATGCGGCTTACCAGCGTAACCGGCCTCCAGGACTGATATTTTTCGCTTTCCAGTTCGTAAACAATCTCCCGGTTAGTGTTATCCACAAAAACTACCCGCAGCGGTTGAAAGCTCATCCCTTTGTAATAACCATCCATCTCTATAATGGAAAGGGAACTGCTGCCATCCCGCCAGGAATCATACCAGGAAAAGAAATCATTCATCTCCTCATCCGAAAAGTAAAGGTTAAAGGCAAAATACTCTGTTGTAATCTCCGGTTCCTGATATGACTGCCAGCGGCAGACTACCGTGTCCTCCGCAATACAGGAAATCTCTTCCCCGTCTTCATCATAAATACCAAGACCTATCCCCCAGCAGCTGTCCGCATCCTTATTTCCGGTATTCGGCATAGCCTCCAGCGCTTTATAGATGACTTCCTCCGCATCTCCGCTCTCAATCGCCGTGCTTACTGCCGCCTGTACTTCAGCCATAACATCCAGTGCTTCCTCTCCCTGCCGTTCCCGCTCCAGATAAAGGCGGCCAGCGGCGCAGGCGATAATGATGATCAGCGCTGTTACCTCAATCCAAAATGCACCCTGGTAAGTTCTCCATAAGCTTTTTCGGTTTCTCCACAGTTTTTGCAGTTTGCCAATTTTTTTCATACAGCCTCCCACACCGTTTCCCGTGATAATTTATCCTCGGCAATTTAACATCTACACCCTGCTATAGATCGTTATATTGTAACTATTCCGTACCTTCACAGTTACGATATATATCATCTATCCTCCATGACATATCCGGCTTTTATCACGGTACGGATGCATTTCCCGTATTTTCCCAGCGCTTTCCGCAGATTTTTCACATGGGTATCCACCGCGCGGTCGCTCCCCTCATAATCATAACCCCAGAGTTTCAAGAGAATCTGATCCCGGCTCAGCACCCGGCCGACATTCTTCATAAAAAACTGCAGCAGTTCAAAATCCAACGCCTGCAGAGCGATATACTCCCCGCCGCAGATAACCTGCCGCCGGTCCGGCTGAAGGCGGATTCCGGACACCTCCAGCCACTCGCTGCCCCGCTGATCCCGTTCCAGAATGGCTTTGCATTTCGCCAGAAGCACCGGCAGAGAAAACGGCTTCAGGATATAATCATCCGCGCCAATCTTGTAACCGTACAGCTGGTCCGCCTCCTGCACTTTTGCGGTGAGAAACAAAATCGGCACGTTCTCCTGCTGCCGGATTTTCTGGCACAACGTAAACCCGTTCATCCGCGGCATCATCACATCCAGCAATACCAGATGATAACCCTGCGTCTGAAAAATCTCCCAGGCCTCCTGCCCGTCCGCCGCCACATCCACATCAAATCCATTCGCGCAGAGATAATCGTGAATCAGTTCCCGCATATTCGCGTTGTCCTCCGCCAGTAATATCCGCTTCATTGCTGCTATCCCCCTTGTCTATAGACAGTATACCACAGCGGTTTGTATTCTTTTTGTATTTTCCTCACTTTTTCACGAAAAAAGGGAACCACAAATTGCGGTTCCCTTTAAGGGGCGACAACCGGAATCGAACCGGTGATAGAGGTGTTGCAGACCTGCATCATCAGGCCCGCAAAGCCTTGTAAATCAAGGGCTCCCGGCAGGCATCGGGCGATTTGGTACACTATTTTTACCTTAAAAAGCAAATTTATATAGATTCATTACTCAGATTCCTTTATCTGAATGAGTTGATTCAATAGTGCTGGAAAATCTTCTTTCGCAGTTTGATACACATCCTCCATTCTGAGAGTTTGATATTTATGCGCAGTCATATCACGCATTCCAGCTATCGCTCTCCAGGGAATATATGAATACTTCTTTCTGGTTTCCTGCGTAATATTTTTTACCAGTTCTCCAATATTGATCACCGTCATCGCCACTGCCCGTTTTAGCTTTCATCTTCAAGAAAATCTTGCAGAGAAATATCACCAAGCATTTCCTGTCCGATATTTATTTCTGAAATCACTTTTTGAATTATAATACGATCTCTACGCTGCATATATTTCAATCTCCTTATCCACTTCGATCATATCTGTTTCCCGAATCGGACCATGTAAAACATCTACATCAAGCCCCAGCATATCCTGTAACCTATATTTTATTTCACATAGCGTAATAAGAGAAACGGGCGAGGAAAACTCCATAATTAAATCAACATCACTGTCCAATCTGTTGGAACCATCTGCTCTTGACCCAAACAAAATAACCCTTGTCAACGGATAATCATCTACCATGGCAAGAATCGCATTTTTTATTTTCTCCTGCATATTACTCCTCCTCATCATTCAACTGCCTGATGAATACATAAATTCTACTATCGCTTCAAGTATCATTATCATACAACCGCTTCTATCAGCGTTTTATTCCCAATGCTAATCTCCTTTACCCCAATCTCTTTTTTCTTATTAAAATTGAAACTGAGCATATATCCTTTATCCAGATGATAGTAATTGTACCAGTCAAGAAAAGTAGACACAAAAAATGTTTTTTTGCTTTTTATTTTTTC
>JAJQAD010000214.1 GCA_021204005.1 Clostridiales bacterium | reverse complement strand
GTGATCCGGATCATCGTGAAATAACTGGAAGGGAAAGGCATAGGTTCCGATGCTCAAAGTCGCATTCAGATTTTTAACGACCGGTACAAATAGCTCTTCAAATGCTTAGATGACTGGCTGCCCGGTATTCCCCCGGTGTTCGTCCGAAGCGGTTTTTAAACAGCTTATTAAAATAAGAAACATTCCGGAACCCGCTTTCCAGCGCAATATCCATGATGGGAAGGTCGGTCTCCTCCAGTGCGGCTGCTGCTCTGGAAAGCCGGCAGCGGTTGATGTATTCCACACAGGTGGTGCCGGTGTGTTTGCGGAAGAAATTCATCAGGTATGTCTCGCTGAAATGACAGACGGTTGCCAGATCGTGTATGGAGAGCGGTTCGCTGAAGTGATTCTGGATATGTGTCAGTATTTCCTTCAGTTTTTCTTCTGCATGCAGGCTTCCAGTGTCGCGCTCCGTTTTTTCGATGTATCCATTGCAGTAAAGTTCTGATAACAGTTCCGTGAGGCGCGCTTTTGTCCGAAGCTCATAGGCCGTGTCTTTCTCGTTAAATTCCCGGCATGCTTCGAGAAACAGGCGCCTGATCTCATTATAGCCCGGTTGCCCGGGAGAAAGTATGGGGGTGAAACGGTATTTCCCGGTCAGGAGAGGATTCAGGTATTTTATCGTGCAGGCGTCCGGCGTCAGACATCCCAGAAAGTTCAGATGGAAAACCAGGCTGTGAGAGGTCATGGTATTGCCATCTCTTTCCGCAGCTCCGTGGAGCACCTGGGGCGAGAGGAGGAGCAGATCTCCCTCCCGGACTGTGGATGTGTGAAAGTTAATGGTGTAATCTGCACTGCCTTTTCCGATATAGGTGATTTCGGCTTCCTCGTGCCAGTGGAGAGAAAAATGGCGGAAATCCTCCGGTATCCGGCTGCAATAGTAACTCACGGGAAGCATGGTGTCCCCGTGCGCGGCTTTTTCTCTGAAATCTGATGGTTGTTTTTTCATTCTATGCTGCATGATGGTTTCCTTTCTTTGTTTTTATGAAAGAGAGAATTGGTTTTATTTATCATGCCATATTGAGCATCAGAATACAATGGTAAATTCGTAGGATTGTGTTAGAAATAAGTAGTATTTTGCAAGAAACAAGTATTATTTTATGTTATATTTTTATTATCGGATATAAATGATTTAAAGTTTTGAGGTGAATGGCTTGTGTTATCCCCATGAACTTTAAATGAGAAAATTCTATTGTTTTTCAGGAGGGAAAAGAGATGCCAAAATGGTTAAAGGATGCAGTGTTTTATGAGATTTACCCGCAGTCGTTTTACGACACGAACCGGGATGGAATCGGAGATTTCAACGGTATCATCGAGAAACTGGATTATATCAAAGGACTGGGCTGCAACGCCCTGTGGATTAATCCCTGTTTTGATTCCCCGTTTAAGGACGCCGGTTATGACGTGAGAGATTATAAGAAGGTGGCGCCGCGCTACGGGACGAATAACGATCTGTACCGCCTGTTTGGTGAGGCGCACAAAAAGGGAATCCGCGTGCTGCTGGATCTGGTGCCGGGACACACTTCGGAGGAGCATCCGTGGTTTCTGGAGAGTCAGAAAGCGGAGAAGAACGAGTTTTCCAACCGTTATATCTGGACGAATTTCTGTTTTGAACCTGCAAAGGGTTATGCGTACATCGGCGGTGAATGCGAACGGAATGGCACTTATTTGCTGAACTTTTTTAAGTGTCAGCCGGCATTGAACTATGGTTTCTTAAACTGTGAGGAGGAGTGGCAGCTTCCGCCGGATCACCCGGACTGCATCGCGACGCGGGAAGCGATGAAGGATGTCATGCGTTTCTGGCTGGATCACGGGTGCGACGGGTTCCGCGTGGATATGGCGCCTTCCCTGGTGAAAAATGACGATGAGGTGAAATCCGGAACCTCTGCAATCTGGCGGAATGTCAGGGAGATGCTGGACGCAGAATATCCGGAGGCGGCCATTGTCGCTGAGTGGGGCGAGCCCCAGCTGTCGCTGAAAGCGGGATTCCATATGGATTTTTATCTGAATCATATGGGTCCGGGGAACGGGTATAGCTCATTGATGCGCGATTACGGCATGCCGGAGAGATTAAAAGAGGATAACAGCTTCTTTAAGAAGGACGCGCACGGGGATATCACCCGCTTCCTGAATCAGTATCTTCCGGATTATGAGGCGACGAAAGATGACGGTTACTACTGTCTGATCACCTGCAATCACGATACTGTCCGTCCGAAATATAACCTGACGGATGAGGAACTGAAGATTGCCTATGCATTTATTTTCACCATGCCTGGCGTTCCGTTCCTGTATTACGGGGATGAGATCGGCATGCGCTATCAGGAGATTCCGACAAAAGAGGGCGGTTACTTCCGCACCGGCGCCCGCACACCGATGCAGTGGACGAATGGGAAAAACGCAGGATTTTCTGAGGGTGAGGCGGATGCGCTGTATCTTCCGGTTGATCCGGCGGCGGATGCGCCGAGCGTGGAGTCCCAGGAGGAAAAGGAGGATTCCCTGCTTCATACTGTAAGAAAAATCCTGGCGCTTCGGCATGCTGAAGAAGATCTGCAGGCGGATGCGAAATTTGAGGTAGTGTATGCCGAGAGCGGGGAACTGCCTTTTGTATATCGCAGGGGAGATCTGTTGATCGCTGTGAATCCGTCGGCGGAGACGGTGAGCGCGCCGGTTGACGCGGCGGGGCGGAGTGAGATTTTTTCTGTCGGAAGCGGCAAGGCGGAGAATGGGGCGATTACGCTGGAAGCACAGTCATTCCTGGTGCTCAAATAAGCGGAAAAACCATTTTGCTCCTGATGTGAGTTGGAGTTGTCTGAAAAACTAAGCGGTCCGGTGGTAGTTCATCGGGCCGCTATTGTATGCACAGGGGGTAGAATATGATAGCTGTGCTGGCCACACCCCGTGCGGCGAGTATGAGGCAAAAGTCGTCTTCTACTCGACTGAACTCAGAGATTTCTCAGCGCATCATGATCTTGACGTAGTAGGCCTTGGCCAGTTCGTCTCCCTGCTCGGCGCATTCCTTCAGCGATTTTGTCAGATTTTCTTTCAGCTTCCCAGCGAGTGAATCAGTTCCAGGACGCTGGTGGCATCCGTATCGCCTCCATCAGCGGCTTTTTGCAGCCAGAACAAGGCTTTTTCCATATCCCGGGGCACGCCTTCTTCGCCAAGGTAGTACATACTTCCCAGCTGAGCCTGGGCGGTTACGACGCCGCCTTCTGCCGCCTTGGTGAACCAGAAGAGGAACTTTTCATCGTCCTTTGCAACGCCCTTGTGCTCTCCGTCGAAGTATAGGGCGTACTTATATTGGGCATAGGACTGCCCCTGATTGGCGGCCATACCCAGCCAGTAGAAAGCCTTTGCGTCGTCCTGGGGTACGCCGATGCCTTGCTCATAGCGCGATCCCAGTCCTAATTGTGCATCGGGCTCGCCGCCTTCGGCGGCCTTCATCATCCAGTAGACCGTCTTTTTGCCGTCCTGGGGTACGCCGGTGCCACGCGCGTAGTAGCCGGACAACTCGTACTGGGACCGGGCGCATCCGGCCTCGGCGGATTTGATGTACCACTGGGCGGCCTGCTCCTTATCTCCAAGAACGTCGAAATAGTCGCCGCAGACGCCCTGGGCGATGGCCTGGTAGGGGCAGCTGTCGTCAAGGGCGGCCTTTTCTGCCAGGGCGTAGGATTCCTCTCGCCTGCCTTCCCGGAAGAGATTGGCGGCCTGCATCAGGAAAGCGTTTGCCTCTTTCGACTGCTCTTCCGTCAGCTCCAGCGGGGTTGGCTCCTGTTTCTGGGTCTGCGGGGCAGGCTGTTTCACAGGCTGCCGAGCCTCCTGCGGTGCGGCTGTCTGCCGGGTCTCCTGTGGTGCGGCTGTCTGCCGGGCAGCTGCCGCAGCCGTATTCTGCCACTTTGTTTCCTGGCTGGTGCGCTTTTTCCTGAAGTGCAGCCAGACCAGTACGATGATGATGATCAGAATGATAATTATCATTTGAGTCTCCTTCCTTTGATTGCTTTGTCTGCTGTTTCAAAAATCCTGTTTAACTTACTACATACTTTTTTTACAGGCAATAATGTAAATTTTTACAATTTATTTTTTTAATGTAAAAATTAACCTTATTGCAAATCTGAAAAAACGCAAATATTATGAGCCTATCTGAAAGAAAGGGAGTATGTTATCATGAAAAAACTAAGAAACCTGATGACATTAATTGCGCTTGGGCTGATTGTTTTTATACTGGCATCCTGTGGATCGGAGCGCGGCGGAGCCTCCGGTGTTTCTGATGCCGATGAGGCTGCGGACGGTTCTGCTGCCTCGGCTGCGGAGCAGAAAGAGGATGACTGGGGTGCCGTGAACGGAATGTCCGGGACAATCGAGTATGAGTATGATGAGGACGGACAGCTCGTCCGGATGACACTTATCAACGGGGTTACCGGTACGGTATACCGCAGAATTGAGTATAGCTATGTGGAGGATGACTGGGGAACCACAACAAAGGCAGAGATGTACGGGCCGAATGACATTTTGCTGTATTCCGTCAGCACAGATTGTGATACAGATGGCTATCTGAACTATATAAGCGGCTATGATTATTTCAAGGAGGATGCCTCCAGTTATTATAACTATCAGGGCGGGGAATATGAGGTGCTGCTCGACAGTTCGAGATATGATACTTATAACGAAGCCGATGATTTCTGGATTCAGAAGTACGACGATCAGGGGCGCATTGCGGAACGAACCTATTATTTTAAAGACGGATCACTGATTGCATCAGAGACATATTCCTATGATTATCAGTCCGCTTATGATGTTGAGGGCGCGGAGTATATCATGTATTATGAACGGGTCGGCGGATCGTTTGACTATCTGGTGCCGGTATTCGATGAAGATGGGCTCCTGATTCAGTATAATGATATGACATCTTACCGGTATGATGACGGAGAAACCGCAGATGAGGAGTATGATGAGAACGCGGAAAAGGTTCCTGTCTTTACGTATGAATATGACAGTGAAAGCAGGCTGGTCAAAGCCGTATATCTGGATGAAGGAGAGGAAGACACGGTACAGACTCTGACTTATAATGAAAACGGAAGTGTAGCACAGTGTGTATTTGAACGAAATCAGATGACGTACACCTTTACTTATGAGGACGGATATCTGACATGCCGGGAGGGAATTGCGACCTCCATCGGAAGCGGAGATATCGGCACGATGGATTATGAGTATTATGAGAGTGGTGTGGTAAAGCGTCTGGTTTGCTATAGTGAGTTTTCACATTCTGATGAGGATCCGGAGCACCTCGAATATATCTATACCTTTGCGGAGGACGGGCATCTTCTGGCGTGTACCGATTATGATTACTGTTATCAGGACGCAAGTAATATGAATTCCGGTTTTCGTGATTGCAGGACCACGAAGTTCTATGGGGAAGACGGAACGGAGCTCCTGAAAATAAATTGGGTAGAGGAGACGGAAATCGCAGAGGGAGAGATAGAATTACATATATACAGTGATGAAATAGACGAAGCAGAGCTGAGGAAGGTAATCCCGGAGGAATATCACGAGGAGCTTTGCGTAGAGAAAGATCTGGAAGAGATTGAGGAGAATGAGACGCAATTAACTGAACTGCTTTTCGAATAGCTTTGGATAGGGAGCTCCGGGGAAGCGAACGAAAAAGGATGAGCGAAATGAAAAAGTAGGGAGGGATTTGATTGAAAAAACAATCATCTATCATGGTCTGGCTGATGCTCGCGGCTGTCTGCGCCGGGCTTTTGCCGGATATGGCAGAGACGGTAATAGAAACGCTGACGGGGGACTCTCTTTCCGGAGTCCTCTCGTTTGCGGTAAGTTTTGTCACGGGATGCCTGGGACTTGTTTTTTTCCTGCAGGCGGTTTCTCTTCGCTTCGGGAAGAGGACGGATGGCACTGAGCAGAAGCCGGATAAGATATTCTGCCTGCTGGGATGTTTTCCGTGTCTTCTGGTCTACCTGATTGTTTGGTATCTCTGTGATCATGCGCTGCCGGTTCTGGCGGTGGGCTATGTGGTTATGAAGGTCCTTTTTACCGTGATTATTGTTGTTGCAATTGTGGTATTGCTGGTGTTGTCCGGCTTGGGATTTTTCTGCTGGATGAACAGTGCGCTGCCAGTTCCGCAGGCGCATCCGATAAGGCGTTATTTTTCCCGAATCTTTCTGGGGATTCCCATGGCGGTTCTTCTCTGGGCCGCTCTGCTCGTTCCGGCGGCCGGCCTGTATTTGCTGCAGCAGATTTCCGGGGAACCGGCAATACTGCTCCGGCATCTTGTCCTTCTGGCGGGAACCGTTGTGATGGCAGTGCTTTTGTATGCGGCAATGGCGCTCACGGAGAAAATGATGGGGAAAGTTTCGGAAGAGGGGGCGGCGGCATCTGCCTCTGGAGTATCTGTAACCGGCAGACGATATCTGCCACGCTTGGTCATGGCGGTTCTCTGCGCGGGTCTGTTCTTTTCTCAGAATATGGCGCAGATCACAGAAAATGAGTCAGCCCTGCTGGATGCCTGGCTGCAGAACGCTCTGATTGAGTACAATATTTATCTGGTTTCTCTCGACGTCGGAGGCGCCGCGGCGATCGCTGAGGAGGCTGTAGAACAGATGGACAGTGCGCTTTTGTCCGCCGAGGAGGCAGAACAGGAGACGGAACAGGATGCGAAGGCACTGAAAAAGGCAGAAAGAAACACAGAAAAAATTGAGGAAATCTGCGAAAAGTATGACATCTTCCGCACGGACGGACAGGCGCTGGCTTACTGGGAGCAGTATAAAAAGTACGGCGGCGCGGACACAGATTTGGTGGAGGAAGCGCTTCTCCTTGCGGAGGAAAATCCGGATAGTTATCAGGTGCAGTATGTTGCGGCAATGATCGCGAGCAGTCTGACCTATGTCGGCGCGAAGCATTACGATCAGACTGCGGAGGTCATTCTGCGCTGCGGGGAGTTGTATGAGTCGGAAATGAATCCGTCAGAAACAGAGTGGATCACTTTTGCGAAAGGAATGGCGCAGATGCTGCTTGACGTATACCATGAGGAAGAAGCCGCAGATCTTTTAGAGGAACTGGCAGATACTTATGGTGATGATGTGGAACTGATCGAACTGCTTGCACAGAGCTATGAGCGGGGCGACCGGGCGGAAGAGGCCTATGCGCTGGCGGTTGAATACTGTGCGGATCATGATGATTCTCCGTACCTGATGTACTGTGCGGCGGTCTCGGCGCTGAAACAGGGAGAGACTTATGCGAGCCTTTCCTACACTTCCATGCTGGCTTCCTATACAGCCGCCTGCGAGGGGGATGATCTGAATAACTGTGATGCCTGGCTGTTTGAACTGCTGGAGTATCTCACGTTAAATGACAATGCGAAGTACACTGGTTTCCAGTATGACGTTTACGACGATCTGACAGACGAAGAAAACGCGCTGATTGACGAAAATCCGTTCTTCCGGAATTATCTGGACGGGGTTTATCTGGCGTACAATTCGGATCACCTGGATGAGCCGGAGGACGCCTTTGACCTGATGACAGAGGTCTTGAGTGAAAACCCGGCGCTGGCAAGCGCCTGGTATGTCTGCGGCATTATTGCGTCCAATACCGATGACGACACGTACACGGAAAGTGCTGTTGTCTATTATCAGAGAGCTGGGGAACTCAACGATCAGATTCCCGCGGTCTGGTATGCCATGGCGAAGGAATATGACCGGCTGGGAGAGTATGAGGCGGGCATCGAAGCGTGTCAGAAGGCGCTGGCGCTTCTCCCGGAGGAAGACCACGGAAATGACTGGTACGGCATCAATATCCACTGCAGCAATCTTCTGGACAAGCTGCAGGCAGCAGTGGAATAACGGGGAGGTGGAGAACAGTGAAAAAATTTCTGATTGCTCTGATTGTCGTTGCTGCCTGTGTGGTCGGCTGTGATCTGGCAATGACCCGGATGTCAAAGGCGTCGGAACCGGAAACGCAGACGGAGCAGGAGGTCGCGGATGAGGATGCGTATGAAGAAATCGAGGATCTGATTGAGGACGGGAAAACAGAGGAAGCGCTGGGTCTCCTGGAAGAGCAGGATACCGAAAGCGCCGAATATTACGCTCTGAAAGAGCTGGCTTATCTCGAGGATGGCTCGGAGGAGGCAGAGGAAAAGCTGTCGGTTCTCTATAAGGAGGCGGCTGACCTCTGGCCCGAGTGGCAGCAAATGCAGAAAATGGCCGGCGTTGCGGCGCTCCTGGAGGGCAACTATGAATCGGCCGAATACCGGCTGTTCGAGGCGCTTCGGCTCGACACGGAGGACGCGGAGACATGGTTTTATCTGGGTGAGCTGGCTTACTACGAAGGCAACTATGATGACATGCGGACTTACTTTGAGTCGGCGCTGGAATATGATCTGAGCGAGACAAAGCAGAGTGAGATTCTCTGGTTCGCGGAACAGGTGGGGGATCGATGATGAAGAAGATGAAAAAAATGAAACGGATTCTTGCGATCGTGCTGGTCGCCGCGATTGCCCTCTCCTCCCATGTGCAGATTTTGGCGGCAACGAAGAAGGGATCATATGAACTATCGCCTACTGTTGTGTCGGGGCTGGATAAGGCGTGGAGCTCTTATCAGAGTGAGGCGTCAATTACGGATGTACTGGTAGAAGATTCGCAGTATGTTCAGCTGATCGAGTCGGATATGCTGTCTCAATCACCGCTCGAATCATTTCGTGAGTTATATCAAACGGAAGGAGGCTGGACTCTGGATGTTGTCATGGATACTTTTGACAACCTGTTTCAGGACTGGCTGTCATTTATCGGGGAAGATGCTGGGGATGTGGCGAAGGCTCTCACGGATGCGGGCAATACGGGAGGTACAACGGGATTGCTCAATAATGTTTCAAATCTGATCGATAAGATGGGAGTTTTTTTCGGATCGATAAACCTTATACAATTGGCAGTGGACGCTTATAGTCTGGAGGGAGAGACCGTCCAGGAACAGATTATGGAGCTTACGATTCTGGCAGCCCAGTTTGCAGCCACGGGATTCGCGATGGTGGGTCTTCAGACATTTCCGTATGGGCTCATTCTCGGTTTCCTGTTGAGTTTTCTGTTAGGTATGGTACGGGATGGTTATTTTGACTGGCTGTTGGATCCGGACAGTGATTTTTACCAGCATTACAAGCTTCAGTACGGAAATAATGTATATAAACCGAATATATACTTTTACTCACAGGAAACCAGAGATGTTAAGGTTATTTTTGGATCACCGGGACTTCTGACCACCTCGATTCCGGAATACGGAAGCGGGTGGAGCGTTACTGTGGATGAAAACGGCCAGCTGACGGACGAAACCGGTCAGACTTGGGAGTATCTGTTCTATGAATCCATCACAGATCCTTCACTTTTCCAGACAGAGAGCGGGTGGCGGATTCCGGCGGATACGCGGCAGGAAACATTTGAGGCGATTTTGGCGGATCTCGGCTTTAATGAGCAGGAGATTGCGGACTTTACGGAGTTCTGGACAGAAAAACTGGAAGAGGGCACGGATTACATTATGTATCCGCAGAGCACCGAGACGGTGGATCAGGCGATGCCCATGACCGTGACCGAGGAGCCGGAGTCTGTGGAGCGGATCTGGTTCGTGTTTGCGGAGGATGACGGAAGCCAGATTGAAGAGCCCGTGGGATATGAGCTCACGCGCGGCGGAGAGGACTGCCCGTATTACGTGATTGAGTGGGGCGGATTATTCCTTGAGGAATAGCAGACAGAATCAGAAAGGAAAAGAAAAGATGAAAAGAAGAAATACAGGGAGGAGGATGATACATGGGATGTCATCGTAGACGATATAAAAACGATGACCATCTCAGGCAGAGAAGTTCATTATATAACGGCCTGCTATACTTATAAAGAAGAAGTGCTTGAGTATAATGAAATAGAATACTATGCCTGGACGTTTCTGACAGATACCATGCCGATAGAGGTGAATGCGGCAGAAACTTATTATGGATCAGAACCCGAGGTTTATACGGATGAGAGGGCGTTGCTGAAAGCCTTATTCCTGGCGATTCGGGATTGATTTTTTATGCGCCTATGTGTTGATAAATCATATCACTGAATTTAGAACAGCAGCTGATTAAAACTGGAAAAAAGGCAGCCGACGTAAAGAGAATATTTCATATTTCTTTCCGTCGGCTTTTCTTTCGGTCAAAAATTTAACGTGTTCCAATTGCCTCTTATGAATCAATGTTGCCGTTTGAATCAATATGGTGTATCGTCATTCCCTCGCTGCCGTTGCTCATGTCGAAGTAATAGATCATGCCATCATATTCAAAGATACTTAAATCAGAATATGATTCCATGCCGCTGTAAAAATCATCATTGATACAGGTTGAAAGCCGATAATCCAGGGAATCGGAGCAATAGAGTTCCTGGTATTCTGAGTCTATACTGATAAAGTGTTCGTTCAGAATAAATGCGTAATTTGCATTCCAAAACAGCGTTTCAATCCGTTTTTCATTATCAGCCCAGTCGTTTTCGACATCCTCCAGAACAATGGTAGAATTCCACTCAGTTCCGCTGTCTCCCGAAACGATATTCGCATAATCATAATACACAAAATTCGTAGAGCCTGTTCCATTGTCTTCTGTGTTAACAGTATAAAAGCCATTTGAGCCATAAATCAGAAGGGTTCCGAGCGAGTCGACACTGATTTCTTCCATTGCCGCGCCTTCATCATAAACCGAATCCCAAGATATCCGGTAGGGCTGCATACCATAGCTTTTTCCATCATAAAGATAAATGTAGATATATGTGCCGTCCGTATCAATGATATCTGTCATACTTCCGTTTGCCGTGCCTGTGTAGAAAAGGTTCTGCTCTTCGGAAGACAGGTTAAATACGCCGATACGAATCTCCGTTTCATCTCTATTGATAAAAAACAAATCATCATTAAAATTCTGAATTTTCAGGCTTCCTTCAAATTCCTCGATCAGACGATCTCCGTCTTCATCCAGACAATGAAGCTCGCGCACAGTGCTGCCGTCCTCTTTCAGGCAATAGTAAATGGCACCGTTATAGTAATTTAACTGGCTCATTGATGTAAAATCGCTGAATGAAAGGAGCTCCGAATAGCCGCTTCCGTCCAGGTTGACACAGCAGAAAGAAGAGTTTCCTTTGTCATCTTTTGATGTGACATAGTAGATAACACCATCCCCCATACAGACGCTGCCGGAACCCTGAAGTCTGCCGTTGACCGAGTTTCCGCCATATGAGACGATTTCTCTTGCTGCATAAGAAGATGTGTCAGAAGCGTCGTTCTCATCCTCCGTTTCGGTATCATTTCCCAACTGTGTGTCGGTCTGCTCGGCTGCTGTGGCAGGGTCATTGGTGGAGATACCGTTGTTTTCGGTGCTTTCAGATGTTCCTCCGCATGCCGTGAGTGCCAGCGTCATTGAAGCCAGCATAATAGTGAAAGTTTTCTTTTTCATAAGTTTCCCCTTTCTATGTATTTCCGATTATTCGGATATGGTATCATGGCACATAATTTTGTGGTTTGCAATAAGGTTAATTTTAACAATAATTTTCCTCGACACACCTGTGATTTTATGTTATAGTGTTTGTATTCATAAACACATTGTTGATTCTAAAATTCCATAATGTGTTCTGCATTCCGTTTTCTGTTCTTGAAGCGGGGTGTCTTGAATCCGGCTTTTTCGCCAGTTACAACTTTTTTAAATCAGGTGCAGACAGGCGGAAAGACCATCCTCCTGTTTTGCAAAAAGAAGAGGAGGAGAAATGAAAGAAAACAGAATGGCGCAGGGGCACGCGGCGGGTAATACGCGTGATGTCAACAGCAAGAAGGTCTTCCGGGATCCGATTTTATGTTCCCAGTTTTTGAGGGATAACGTTAATATTCCGGTATTGAAGAATATCCACCCGGAAGATATCGAGGATGTTACGGAGCGGTACCAGACATATCTGGGTGTGGAATTCCAGTCGGATACGGTGAAGAAGATCCGTATTCGTGATGATGGGAAAGAGAGGGAAGAAACTTTGTACCTGATTTCCCTGATTGAGCACAAGAGTGATGTAGATTATAATGTGGCGATGCAGATACTCAAATATATGATATGTATCTGGGACGTTTACGGGAAAGAACAGGAGAGAAATAAACCTGGCGTCACAAAGAGGAAGTATTTTAAATATCCCCCCATTTTGCCGGTTGTGTATTATGAGGGTGCGGGTTCCTGGACGGCGGATATGCATTTTCGGGACCGGATATATACTGCTGATACGTATGATGATTATCTCCCGGATTTTACATATAAGGTTGTCCGAAATTATGATTACACCAATGAAGAACTGCTGGCCAGAGGCGATGAGATTTCATTGATTATGATGCTCAATAAGATTCAGAATGCGGAAGAGTTTCGCGAACTCTGCGAGTTCCCGCCTGATGAGATGAATCAGATACTGGAAAACACATCGCCATCGATTCGCGGAACGATTGGGGATGTTGTCTACAGCCTGATGATGAAAATGCGTATCCCTGTGGAGGAAGCGAATCAGTATGCCGAGATGGTAGAGGAGGGGCGTATGGGATATTTGTTTGAAAATTTCGATTTTAATATGCCGGAAGATGAGCATGAAGCCTGGATTAAACATATCAAGGAGCGAGCGAAAGTCCTGAGAGCGGAGAAAGAAGCGAGAATAGCGGAAGAAAAAGCGGAAGCAGCAAAGCAAAAAGCAGAGGAAGCAGAGCAAAAAGCAGAGGAAGCAGAGCAAAAAGCAGAGGAAGCAGAGCAAAAAGCAGAGGAAGCAGAGCAAAAAGCGATAAAGAGCATTATTTCTTTAAGTAAAAGACTGAAGGGTACAAAAGAAGGTGCGATGAGTGAGTTAATGGAAGGATACGGATTGTCCGCTCCGGAAGCTGAAAAATACGTGGAACATTATTGGTAATGCTTATATTTGATCAGGAAATATCCCTGTCATGGGGATATTTCCTGATCTGTATTTTAGGAACTATTAAACTAGGTTTATTTCGCCAGTACATAGATAGTTGTGTAATATGCGGTTGTGACAGCGGTCAGGTTGTCGTCGCCGTCATAGGCTGTGATAGTCGATACATTCCCGTCTGCGTCATACGAGTAGACCGTATAGTAATTTAACGTGTCGTCACTGTTATAAGAACTGCAGGCAGACAGGATACCGTTCTCATCGTATTCGTATTCCAGATATGCACCGTCCGTATCCTCATAGTAGTCGTCAACCGCGTGGGTTATGGAGCGGAGCAGATTGCCGTCGCTGTCAAATTCATTTTCTACATAGACAACGATTTCTCCGTCTTCTGATTTCCGGCTGTCCTCCCGGATCCTGTTTCCGGATTTATCATAGGTCATGTCGATATAGAAAGAGCCTGAACTATTACGAGCTCTGGCCCGGATGATTTTTCCTTCATCGTCATACTCATAGTAATCATAGGTGTAAGCCATACTGTTGGCGTTGCCGGCTCCGATCTGGTTTCCGTTTTCATCATAGAAATAAAAGTAGGAGTATAAAGAATCCCCGTCTGCATCCACCGTTTTTGCCTGATAGAGCACATTGAGTTCTTCAGATTCGGGGTAGGACGGTGAGACGTATGTCTTGCAGACTTGTTCCTCATAGGTGTAAAGAGTAACCGTCTCGGATTCGGAATCTGTTCCGATGTTGCTGGTGTATGTTTCTTTGGTGAGATTTCCGTTTTCATCATATTCATATTGGTATATGGTGCTGCCGGATTTGTTTGTTTTTTTCACCAGCAAATCGCCAGCGTAGACCTTTTCGTAATCTGTGTCAGCCTCTTCCTGAAGAACCGGGAGAGAAGACATACTGTTGGACAAGGAGAAAGTGTCGGCATCTATTCTCTGCTTGTAATAGCCGGTATCCTGTCCCGCGGCATCCTGATAGTAATAGTAGTTGTATTCTTCTGTTCGAACGGTTCCGTCTTCCTCCGTGAAAGTTGTAAGCTCATGTTTGGTGGCCTGATTACCGTACTCGTCATAGGTGTATTCGGCTTCTGTGTACATGATTGAACCTGAAGCGGAAGTCTCGGAGCTGGAGACGGTGCTGCTTTCAAGAATATGATTGTTATTATAGGTATATTCCCGCCGGTATTCTGATTCCTTGGTACTGTAGGAGCGTATCATCAGGGTGAGATTACCGTATTCATCATATTCGTTGGTGATTGTATAAAGCAGTTCGTTGTCGCTATTATACTTTTCCTCCGTCGTGCATAGCCATAAGGTTTGCTCCGCGGGAAGTTCTTCTTCCTGGTTTTCTGTCTCCTGATTTGCCTCTTCCTGATTTTTACCTGTCCGTGATTCTGACAGGGATTCTGCTGTTTCATTATCAGAGATGCTGTCGGATCCGCATGCTGTGAGAGCAAACATCATTACGGCCATCATAATGGTGAAAGTTTTTCTTTTCATAGGATTCCCCTTTTTATGTATTTCCGATTATTCGGATGTGTTATCATGACACAGAATTTTTTGATCTGCAATAAGGTTTATTTTAACAATTTTTTTCTTGACATAGTGTTTATGCTGGTGAATTCTCATCCCCCCCATTTATGGGGGATGTTTTTATGCCCGGAATTTTTGAAATTGTAAAAATAAACCTTATTGCCGCAGTGTGTTTTCTATGTTATTTTTCACTTATATGGTATGAATCTGTATGATACAAGGGACAAAAGGTCGAAAATCGAATGCTTGCATTCGCATTTACGACCTTGGGGACCGCAAAAACATGAGGAAGAAGCAAATTTGACTGGTTTTTAGTCAAATTTAGCGAATCCCGATAATGCTCTTCCTTAATGAGCATGAAATGCGAATTTAGTAAGAGCTTATGCACAGCAATGGTTTTTATGGAGCAATCTGAAGTATCATAGCCTTTTGTCGCCTTAATCATCTGTATGATACAGGGGAGTGATTAAATGGGGAAATTATCAGCGCATGCAAAAAGGGAGCTGGAGTTCCTGGCGCAGGAATGTGTGAACTTAAAGAAGGAGGGGCGTCCGGAAACAGCATGGCTGAAAACGGTATATGACCGCTTTCGCAAAACGGAGGGTTTATCGGGTCTTCTTGAGACGGACGAACTGATTTACAGGAAAATTTATGCCGCGCCGCCCCGGAAACCTTCGGACACAACGAAAATCCGCTATTGGAGGACAGGCCGGCATGCGCCGTCCAACCGGAAGCTCTGCCTGGCGTTTGGGCACGCACTGGAATTATCAGAAGATGAGATGTACACGCTTCTCATGTCCTGGTATGACCGGAGCGACCTTGTTTTTTCAAAAATCCCGGAGGAAAAGGATTCGCTGTGGAAGACGTATTTCCAACGAATGGGGGTGATCGCAGAACTGACCGGAGAATATCTGGAAAGTATTCATCCTTTGCGTCGGATGCAGCTGAATGTGACACCGGAAAACAAGGGGCATAATCTGCGGCATTTTTATTACATGGATGCCAGAAGTTTTCAGGCAAATGTGAGCTATGAGGCGGTGGAAAAGCATATTGAGAGTGTTGGCTATGAGTCGGAGTTTCAAAGGCAGATTCTGCTTCTGGGAGAGATTCCGCGCAAGGTGGCGCTCCGTCATTTGTTCCTTTTTGGGGAACCCTATCTGAGCCGGGCGCGTGTCAGCGACCTTTTAGAGGAACTCGGATATCTTCCACTGGAGAAAAATCATACAACCGTAAACGGCGACAGGCTTGACCGACTTGTCATTGGTTTCCTGGAACTGTATGAAAAACAATGTGCGGGGCTCGAGCCGGAGGTGTGTTCGCGGTGGCTGAGGGAGGCTTACCGCTATCTTGATCAGTATCTGATCGGGCAGAAGCAGAACGGACTCCGGTTTTTGTATTTTAAAACACTTGGAGGAAAGAAGGGAACAGCTGCTTCACCGGTTTGATGTGTTTTTTGTCCGGAAATTACGGAAGAGATGCAGGGGGAGAAAATATGGGCATGCAGGATGGATATGAGAAAGAATTGCTGGAGTGGTACAGGGAGCAGTTTTTTCTGCGAAATAAATACAAAGATACGCCGCCGGGTTTGCGCAGTGCAGAGCAGGAAGCTTTTGCGCAGGAACAGCTTAAGGAGGCGGAAGCGAGATATCGGGAATCCTGTGTTGTCAGGTTGCTCTCTCATTACGAACCCCCGGAGGAAATTTTTGTCGGCAGAGAAGAGATTTTGCGCCGCGTAGAGGAAGCGCTTGCTGCGAAAAATGATCCTGTCGTTCTCTATGGGATGGGCGGTATGGGAAAAAGTGCGATTGCAAGGGAATATCTGCGCCGCAGAGGTGGGGAATATGACAATGTGCTGTTTCTGTTTGGCGACGAGGGGATCATTACCGTCATCTGCGATGACTTCCAGGTTCAGGTGTCTAATATGCAGTATTCCAGGGATAAATACGGAAATCGGAATAACTATTTCAGGGAAAAGATCTGTGCTTTAGAGCAGATTGCAAGGGAAAAGAAGCTGCTGCTTGTGATTGATAACTGGGATCGGCCTTTCGACAAGGGGATGGAGGAAGTGTTTTCACTGGACTGTGATATTCTTGTGACGACCCGTATAGCGCCGACGGTGTGGGGGCTTGCCGGAGGCATCCAGGTGAACGGTTTTAAAGAGGCCGGTGAATGGAGCGCATTTTTAAGCGCATATGGAAAAACCGCCGGCAGCGGGGAAGAGCAGAGAGAACTGGAGCAATACTGCCGCCGGGTGGGTGGACATCCGCTGTTTATGAAGCTGAAAGCCGGTGAAGGTGCAGAAGCACCTGTTGGGGCGGAATCGAAAGACAGGTATTCTGCGGATACGGAAGAAGAGCTTGTCAGATTCCTGAAAAATCTGTTTTCCTGTTATGCTCTCAGAAAAGAAGAAAAGCAGGTATTGCGGGAACTTTCCGTTATGCCTGTTCAGGGAATCCCTTTGTCTCTGTATCAGAAAATATCCGGCGTGTCTGAGCCTGCACTTAAGCGTCTGGAAACATTTCAACTGGTAAGCTGCAGCGGGAATCCGGAGGAACAGGTATTGTCTCTGCATCCTTTGGTCGCGGAGACGGCGGCCAGGATCTTTTCACCGACATTGACCAACTGCCGTAAGATGGTCAGCGCATTCTGTGATTCTATCTGGAATATGTGGAGCAACACGTACATTGAAAACCAGAAGCTGGAACCCTATGTATTTGCCCTGGTGCGGGCTTTTCCCTCTCCGACAGCATGGATGGCCGGTGAGCTTGAGAAGCTTTCCACCTGGCTGTGGATCCAGGGATACTACGAGGAGGCGAAGCACTGGCAGAAAAAAATCTTTGACTGTACGGAAAAATATTATGGCGGGAATCATCAGATGACCGGTGAGATGGCGCTTCGGATGGCGGCTGTCTATTATAACTCTATGAACAGGGAGGAAGCGGATCGTTGGTACAGGAAAGCGTATCAGGTGTTGCGGCAATGTGAGCCTATGGATTCGCGGCATAAACGGCTTCTGGCGATCGTATGCGGCAAACTTTCCCGTAATTATCGTTCGGCGGGGGAAATTGATCTGGCTTCTGAATATCTGGACAAAGCGGTTCATTATTTTCAGCAGTATTGTGATTTGTACAAAAGAAGCCGCCATCCGCGCACTCACGAGTTGTCAATAGAGATAGAAGGGACATCTTTTCGATTTTATCGTGCCAGGATTCTGGCTGCGCAGGGCAGATACGAGGAGGCAGAGCGCATCTGTCTGGAAGTCAGAGAGGATATTCTGTCAATAGAAGGTGAAGAGATTCGGGTCAATGAATTTGATACACTGTACATTGAACTTCTTGCGAAGAAAGGAGATTTTTCTGCGGCGATTAGGCTGGCAAAAGAGGATTTGGAACGGGCGGTGTTTTACCGCGGACCGGTGTTTAAGGATACATTGCTCTGCAGGGAAATGCTGGGGGATGTCTATCTGGCGGCGGGCGCCGCAGAAGAGGCAGGGAAGGAATATCATCTTCTGTTTCTGGAGGTATGCCGGTGTTTCCCATACCGGAAGGATTGGGCAGATCGTGTAAATGCAAAGATATTGAGGGCGGAAATGGGCGATTGCAGGATGGACGGACTGCAGTTTTTCCCGTCCACTTCGTGAATAATTACGTATATTGTAAAAATGAAGCAGAAGGGGGCGCAAATGGGAAGTTTTTCCGAAAATCTGACAAACAGGAAAGTCATACGGTTTCTCTGGCCGCTGATTCTGTCGACTGTGGTGACGCAGAGTTATACGGTCATAAACGCGGCGGTGATGGGGCGGTACCTGGATCCCTATGCCCTGGCCGTGATAGAAGCCTGTGCGGCCTGTCTGTCCATGGAAAGCTATTTTTTTTAAGCACCACGACGGGATTTGCTTTTTATATCAACCGCTGTATTGGTTCCGGAAATAAAAAGCGGCAGAGGGAGGCATTTTGGGGAGCGCTGATTATCTGCGGTTTTATGATCCTTGCGGGCTTTATCCTTTCTCTGATCACGAAGCCGGTCATGTCCCTGGCCAATATTCCAGATTCCATGCGGGATGTTGCCGCACCCTATCTCAGAATTATTCTGTTAAGCGGCGGGTTCTGGGGTTTGGAGAATTTCCTTCTGCAGATGGTGGAGACCCTGGGAGAGAGCCGTGTGCCGGCAGCCCTGTCGGTGGCCGGAACGATCGGAAAGACGTTTCTGACAGTCGCCCTGGTTATCTGGTGCGGGCTGGGCGTGGAGGCTTCTGCCCTGGCGATACTGGTGGAATATCTGGGGACAGCGGCGATTCTGCTTTTCTGGATTCTCCGCACGGAAAAAGGGAGGGAACTGTTTCGCGTGCCGTGCATGCCATCCCGTTCTGTCTGGGCGGAGCTTTTAAAAAACGGGTGCGTAAAATCCGGCATGATGATGATTATCGACCTCGGCGCATTTATCATGAAGCGGCAGGTGAATACCTTCGCGGATGATATTCTGGTCGGATATGCCTACGGCGTGATACCGGCGAATCTGTTTATGAATTCTCTCGCGGCGCTTGCGGTCGCGGCGGGGCTGATTACGGGGCAAAATGAGAAAAAACAGATGAATGTGGTGCGTTACTGGAACCGAAAGCTTTATCTCTGGAGTCTGTGCGGCTGCGCGGTTTGTATGTTTGCCGTGCTTGTCTTTGCTCCACAGATCATCTGTTTTCTGGCGGGGGATGGCCTTTCGGAAACCGCGCTTTGGGCGGGATGCCTGATTCTGCGTATCCAGACCTGCGCACTTCCTTTGGTTTGTCTTTACATGATTGCGCGAAATTCTCTGCAGGCGCTTGGAAGTTACCGGGTACTTCCCGTTCTGGGTGCGATGGAGGCAGGGGTCAGTCTGCTGACCGCCTGGGTTTTTATCCCGCGGTTCGGTTATCCGGCGGTGTGCTGGTCTGTGGCAGTCAAGTGGGGGATACCGGCGCTGACCGGTTTCCTGGTATATCGG
The DNA here is from genome assembly GCA_021204005.1 of Clostridiales bacterium. Lineage (GTDB taxonomy): Bacteria > Bacillota > Clostridia > Lachnospirales > Lachnospiraceae > Eubacterium_I. The sequence continues at coordinate 2,570 of JAJQAD010000214.1, read as the reverse complement.
AGAAGCACATCAGTACCTTCAGATCACGGATTTCAGGGCTGTGATCAGGATTGAGAATCGTTAAATTGTAAAAATTAACCTTATTGACGGAAAGCGGAATTCTGTATATTATTCGGTCGCCTGAAAGTTTAACTGTGCGAAAGCAATAGGAAAAGGGGAGGTAGTTGATTGAAAGTTTCATATATGGCGATCGGATACGCCTGCAATCAGAAGTGCCGCTTCTGTCCATGCTCCAGTGAGGAAGCATCTTATCCGTTGATTCCTCTTGATGACCTGGAGGAGGCGGTTGACCGGATGTTAGAGCAGGAACCCATTGATCAGCTGGTGGTATCCGGAGGAGAGCCGACGATATATCCGCATTTTGCGGAGTTTATCCGCTACGTTCTGGAGAAAGGGCTGCAGGTGACGGTTCTGACAAATTCCGAGCGTTTTGCAGACCGTAAGTTTACAGAGCACTTCTGTGAAGTGTGCAGACCGGAGGGGCGTGTGCAGGTAATCACCACCATTCACAGCCAGAACCGGGAGGAGCATGAGTGGGTGAACCAGACAAAAGGGAGTTTTGAACGCACATCGCAGGGACTCCGCAACCTGTGCGAATGCGGCGTCCATGTGACAGTAAAGCACTGCATCACGAAGCTGAATTACCGGGATCTGACGAAGTTCTACCGGTTTGTTGACAGTGAGTTCGGCCCGGCTGTTGACATCCAGCTGTGCAGTATCGATTACTGCGGACTGACAGATGAGGATAAACGGGAGCATGAGGTGATTTTTCCCGCGCTGGAACCGTATTTTGAGGAGATGTTTGACGCATACATGGAGGATCTCGAAAAGGGAAGCGCCCGGCATATGTACTGAATCAATATGCCGCTGTGCTCCGCGGATCCGTATTACTGGGAATTTTTCCGGTTCCGTTCAGTCGGTTATTCTAGCTATGCCGCGCCCCAGGAGCAGGGAGAGGAGCGCGTAGATCAGGATGTGGAAAGCATAACCGGAACCTTTGGGGACGCCTGCAGGGAGTGTGCAGTACAGGAGGTCTGTCCGGGTACCTACCGGACCGCCTTTGAATATTTCGGGGATGAGATTGTACGTCCCTACCCGGTGGTGGAAGAAGATGGATGAATATTTCAGACAGCACAAATTTGAGGAAAAGAACATCGCACTGTATTACCTTTCCCCCTATGTTCAGATGCAGGCGGGGGAGGAAGGAATCTATATCGGCAGGGAGAGCAGGGAAGCGGCGATTCTGTTGGCAGACACCACGGAAACCCGTCATTTTCTGAAGCGTCTGTCCGAGGGTATGACCGAGGAAGAACTGGCCGCATTTGTGGGAGATAATCTGCGGGAAGATGTGCAGGACTGGACGTCGTATTGCATACAGGGAGGGCTGATTGAATAATGAGTGCTCACATAGAACAGACATTTCTGGAAGCCTTTTCGGATGAAGCAGCCGGGATACAGTTTCACGGCGCCTGGGTGTTTGAGAAAAACGGCAGATATTTGCTTCTGGAGAGAGGCGGATGTATGATTCTGCTGGATAAGGAGCAGTATCAGAGCCTGGCGGCACACACTTACAGCGAGGATTTGCTTCTGAAGCTGATTCAGCGGGATTTTGTATCCTTTGCCGGGGAAGAGCAGTCGGGTGAAAATCATCAGGAAAGTATCTGTCCCGCGTTTTTTATGATTGACCTGACAAACCGCTGCAACATGGCCTGCCGGTATTGTCTGAGAGAAGATGCTATTTCAGAGTGTGCAGTTGCATTGGATAGAGATACCGCGGACAGAATCTGTGCATATATCGCGAAGGTGTGCAACGAGACCGGTATCAAGAATATAATGGTGCAGCCCTGGGGCGGGGAACCTCTCCTGGAGAAGGATCTCATTTTCCGGATTCAGGATCAGCTGGTGTCGCTGGGCATTGACGCACAGCTGACGATAGAGACGAACGGCCTGCTTTTGAGCGATGCCTGTATCCGCGAACTGTATGACCGCCGGGTAGCGGTGAGTGTGAGTATCGATGGATACAGAGAAGTACATGATTTTCAGCGGCGGCTGGTCGGCGGCGGCCCGTCCCATGCGCAGGTTGAGGTCGCGATTCGGCGTCTTCAGAAGGTGTATGGCGACGAAATCTCTATCATAGCGACGGTTACCTGCGCGAGTGCGCCTTACATAGAAGAGATACTGGATTATTTTACGGGAACGCTTGGCCTGAAAAATATAAAGGTCAATTATGTTCATCAGAGCGCCTTCCATGACAATGAAGATCTGTGCATGTCTCCGGAAGAGATTCAGATCTGCAGCAGACGCGTTCTGGATAAGATTGTCGCCCTGTATAAAGAAGGAATATCCGTATTTGAATATAATATCTGGATCAAAGCGATGAATCTGCTGACGAACCGGAAGCTGGATGTCTGCAGTTCGGGCGGCTGCAGCGGTGGAAAAAAGATGCTGACATTTGACGCTGACGGCGATATCTATCCCTGTGATGTCACGGATTTTCCGGAAGAGCGCATGGGGAATATAGCGGATGATGGTTCCGCTGTCAGCATGGTGGAGCGGGCGATGGAGGGGAA
>JAJQAD010000009.1 GCA_021204005.1 Clostridiales bacterium | reverse complement strand
ACAACAACCTCCGCTTTTATTTTCGGAATCAGGTTGAGAATTACCACCTCAATTCCTTTGTAGCTTGCCGCGTCCGTCGTACCTTTCTGATGTCCGCAGCCCATCGCGCTTGTCACGGTGATGCCGCCGACATTATATTCATTCAAAATCACTTTCAGTTTCTCCAGCTTATCCGGTCTGATAATAAATTCTACTTTTTTCATCCCTTCCGCCTCTCTTTCCTTATTTTTCTCCGCGGATCAGCGTGCAATCCTCCGGTTTCCAGGATAAAAACACCTGGCTTCCGGTTTCAAACTGCTGCTCATGCATCAATGCATATACTGTTTTTTTATCTTCCAGTTCCAGCTTCACCCGATACGACTGTCCGAGATAAGTGATTTCCTTCATAATCGCAGGAATCGCAACAGTCTGCGGTTCCCGTGCACTTACCCGCACATATTCCGGCCGTACAGACAGAATATTCGCAGATTTGTCTTCCGGCGCCTCAACAGGAATCCGGTATTTCCCATACAGGAATTCTCCGCCGTGATCTCCGCCCCGGTAGCTCCCCTCAAAAAAGTTGGATTCTCCCAGGAAATCCGCCACAAACTCCGTACCGGGATTATGATAAATATCCCACGGTTCTCCCATCTGCTCAATCTTCCCACCATTCAGAACTACGATTCGGTCGCTGATGGTCAGCGCTTCCTCCTGATCATGCGTGACATATACATAAGTAATCCCCATTCTGCGCTGCATCCGCCTGAGTTCAATCTGCATCTGCTTTCTCAGCTTTAAATCCAGCGCTCCCAACGGCTCATCCAGAAGCAACACCTTAGGATGATTGATCAAGCTCCTCGCGATCGCCACCCTCTGCTGCTGCCCGCCGGACAATTTCCCCGGCTTGCGGTCCGCCAGTGCTTCCAGGTCAGTGAGTTCCAGAATCTCATCCACCCTGCTCTTTATTTCCTCCTTATCCGTCCGCTTCATTTTCAGACTGAACGCCACGTTTTCCCGCACCGTCAGATGGGGAAACAGGGCATAATTCTGAAAAACCGTATTGACTTCCCTCTTACTCGGCTCTGACTCCGCCTGATCCTTTCCGTCAATCAGAATCCGTCCCTCGTCCGGCGTTTCAAACCCGTTGACCATTCTCAGCAGAGTAGTCTTTCCACAGCCCGACGGTCCCAACAGAGTCAGAAACTCCCCATCCTTTACCTCCAGGTCCAGGTGATCAATCACCTTTTTATCCCCGAAGCTTTTACTGATGTTTTCATATTTTATAAGTATTCTGTCCGTACCCATACACTAATCCTCCTGCCTGTTCAAAAGGTTTGAAACCAGAATTGCGGCCAGCGAGACAGCAAATATGATGCTCGATATCGCGTTGACTTCCGGGGTGATTCCGTTTCTCGTCATACCCCAGATCTGAATCGGCAGCGTTGAAAATACGCCATTCAGGAAATAGGTCACCGGTATCTCATCCATAGACAGGGTAAACGAAAGCAATGCAGAACTTATAATGGCTGTCTTTATATTTGGCAGAATGACATGCACAAAGGTCTGCATCCCGCTTGCGCCCAGATCCTGTGCTGCCTCCACTATATTATGATCAAGCCTCCGAAGTCTGGCGTAAACCTGCGGCAGTACGGTGGCAATCAGGAATGTGGAATGTCCCAGAACAACAGCCGGCATTCCCTGACTGATTCCAAGAGCCTTAAAAAAGGTAAGCATCGCGATACCCGTGAGAATACCCGGCAAAATCAGAGGCAGCATCACAATTCTGTTTAAAACCTCTTTTCCCGGAAAATCATGCCGGTACATGGCATAAGCCCCCGGCACACCGAGCAGACAGGCCAGCCCCGTGCTGACCACAGCCACCTGGAGAGAGTGAACCAGCGCTCTCATCAGGTCGTCATTCTGCGCCATGACCTGAAACCATTTCAAAGAAAAGCCGCTCATGGGAAAACTGTTTACTGTATCCGCGTTAAAGGCGTAAAGCACTACAATAATAATCGGCAGATACAAAAAAATGAGAACCAGAACAGCAATGACCGCAATCATCGCGCTGCTCAAATGCTTTTTTCTGACCATACCATTGCCCTCCTTTCTCTCATCCCTCTTCCAGTTTTGAATAATGTTTTTCAAGGCGATTGGTTACTTCCAGCATAACAAGGACAAAAATAAGTATGATAATGCCGATTGCCGCGCCATACGGCCAGTCATCCGAGGTCCCGAACTGCATCTGTACGATGTTTGCAATCTTTGTCGACGTAGTGGAGCCTCCCAGAAGAGAGGGTGGCAGGAAATCGCCCATCGACAGCGCAAAAGAATACGTGGCTCCCGTTATAATCCCGGGGAGGGACAGCGGGATAATCACTTTACAGAGTGTCCGGAACCCGTTGCACCCTAAATCCTTTGACGCTTCAATCAGATTCCGCGGGATCTGTTCCAGCGCGGTATACATCGGCATCAATACATAAGGCGTATAAATATGCACCATGGCGATGATAACCGACACATTACTATAGAGAAAAATTTCCAGTGGCTGATCTGTAATGCCGATCCACATCAGGAACGAATTCAGGACGCCGTTTGTGCCGAGAATAGTCTTCCATGCATACGCCCTCATGATATAGCTGACCCACAGAGGTATAATTGCCAGCATGTAAACCATCTGTTTATACTTTGTTTTTTTTACCAGAAAATTAATAAAATACGCCAACGGGAAACTTATGATCACTGTGATAACCGTCACGATCAGAGACGTCTTCAACGTATCAAGCAGGATCGTGTACTGTCCTCCCGTAAAAAACCGGATATAATTTTCCAAGGTAAACTCTCTTACTATATCAAAAGCGCCGTTCTTCCAGAAACTGTAGAGAAACAGATTAAGATATGGAAGGATGAGGAATACCAGCAGCCATATCGCAACCGGCGCTATGCTCCCATACCGAAGAAATCCGCGCTTCCCTTTCTTTTTCATTATGCTTCATTTCTCCCTTCTCTAAAGCTGTCGCAAAAAACTGTTATGACTCTGCACATATGAGTGATTACGGAAAAAGAACCAGCTGCAACATTTTTATAAAAAGCCTGCCCCTGCTCATTTTCCGGCAGGAATACTCAGGAGGAGACGCTCATCTCCTCCTGAAAAACGTCCCTGAGATCAGCCTTCCGTTTTCACTTCCACCCAGATCTCGTTATATCTGTCTCTGTCCTCCACATACTGCCAGAAGTTAATTTTTTCAAAGAACTCATCCAGGGAATCGGCGTTGGTCGCCTCGATCAGATCCTCATCCATATATTCCAACGCGTCTTCGTTGACAATCGTATAATATGTCGCCGCTGCACTCAGCGCCTGCCCTTCCGGACTGGTTACATAATTCAACCACTTCATCGCAAGATCCTGATGTTTGGAATCCTTAACGATCATCAGGCGATCCATCCAGCCGGTGCACCCTTCCTCCGGAATCGTCCATTTCAGGTTTCTGCCCTGGTCGTTTAACTCTTTCACAGTGAGCGGCCATCCAACTGCCAGGTCTACCTCCTGATTAGCAAAAAGATCGTTTAACTCTCCGGCGGATACCCAGTATTTTCTCACACTGCCGTTAATCTCACTGAGCTGCTCTTTTGCATCCTGCAGCTGTTCCTCCGTCATATTGTACAGAGCCGATCTATCCTCAGCATCCAGGCCCTCCATCTGCCCGATCATATAGATATTGCTGATGTCATCATATAAGCTGATTCTGCCTGCATATTCCTCATCCCAGAAAATATCCCAGGATGTTGGTTCCTCCGTAATCACATCTGCGTCATAGATCAGGTAATCCGGTCCCCACAGATACGGCACACCGTAAATCTCTCCGTCAATTTCCACATCCTCAAGCTTCACACTGTCACTGATGTCATCCCAATATGTCAGCTGTGAAACATCAATTGCCTCCGCCGTCCCATTCTGTACGATATATCCGGCCATATCACCGGAGGGTGAAATGATATCATACGTATCTCCGCCTCCGGCCTTCAACTTTGCAATCAGATCATCGCTGGTGGTAAAATCCTGTCTTTGACAGTTGGTACAGTTAGAAAATCGCTCCAAGCCTT
>JAJQAD010000111.1 GCA_021204005.1 Clostridiales bacterium | reverse complement strand
AGATCAAGTGGAATTTACTCTTGCACTGGAATTTACTTTTTCAATTCAGCAAAAACATATTTTTATATCGTGATTACATCACGTTCCAATCCTTTCACACTTTACAGCAACGCAGTCTTTCCCATGATATAAAAAAGGTTTACACGCTCCCGGAAAAACGCTATAATGACAACAAATAACCCGGGAAGGAGAGTTCATTATGGCAGATTACACGAATTGCACACACGACTGCAGCACCTGCGGCGCCGCATGCGATGCAGACGGCGAGAGAAAGCCCAGCTTTTTCGACCATATGGAGGCTGTCTCCGAACACTTTGAAGCGATGGGTGAGGAGAATTTCATCAATATGCTCAACGAAGCGGTCGCCGCTCTCGAAGCAGAGGACGAAGAAGAAAACCAGAAGGAAGCTGAGTAAGAGGCAGCATTACCTTTTATTCGCCACACGGGGGGAGAGAAACATCGCTTTCTTAAACCTATAAGATTCATGTGTACGGAATGATAAAGGCCGGGGAATACAAGTTCCCCGGTCTATTATTCGCTCCTGCGCGCTACTCCGCCACTGTAGTCGTATCGGCATCATCGCCTGTCACAGAATCCCGGATCGCGTCCCCGGTATCTTCCACTGCATCTCTGGCGCTATCCGCGGCGTCTCTCATATCGTCGCCCGCCTCCGTCGTACCGGCATTTCCCGTACTGTCACCCGTTGCATCAATTGCCTCAGAATTTCCTGCACCGCTGCATTCAGCGTCTGTCGTATCCGCATCATCGCCGACACTGTCCGCGTCATCCGTCAGTTCCGAATCGTCCGTCAGATCTGTTGTGCCGGCAGCATCATCTGTCACGGAATTGTCGTCCGTCACCGTGGCGTCGTTATTCGTCCGGTTCCGCGTGCAGGCGGTAAAGGTCGTCAGTGTGAGCGCCAGCAGACATATAAATGCAATCTGTTTCCATCTTTTTCTCATATCATAATCTCCTTTCAAAACTAATATGGACTTTTTCTTTCGTTCTTATGCACCCTTTTCGAGCATGGTTCTATACCATTACCTTATTTTTTATTATTTACGCATTTTTGGCTGAAAAATCAAAGATACCAGATATCCGAAGATCAGAGCCGCGGAAACCCCCACGGCACAGGACGTAAAACCGCCCATAAACAGCCCCAGAAAGCCGTTTTCATCCACCGCCGTCTTCATCCCTTTCCAGAGAAGATTGCCGAATCCGAGCAGCGGTACGGAAGCCCCCGCCCCGGCAAACTGTGAAAACGGCTCGTAGATACCGACAGCCCCCAGTACAGCTCCGCTGCAGACCAGAAGCACCATCACCCGCCCCGGCAGCATTTTTGTCTTGTCTATAAGGATCTGAACCAGGGCACAAATCACGCCTCCCACCCAGAATGCATTAAGATAATCCATCTCCGTCTCCTTTCTCATAACAACTCCGTGATATATCCTTACGCCGTAAAACCTTTCGGAAAAACCGGCTTCCATCCCGGCACCACATGCTGCCGGGAACATAAGCCCCTGCGGAAACATCCGGAATCACAAAATTTCCCGGTCAGCTCACGTCCGCGGCACAACCCTCCAGCACAACTGCGTGCGCTATGCCCGGCACATTCTGACCCTCATTGAAGCTGATTTTGGACAACAGAGCCCCCGTCGGCACAAAGAGAATCCGCTTCATCTCACCGGAAAAAAGCATTGGCAGGAAATGAGCGCTCAACGTCACCGCCGAACAGCCGCAGCCGCTTCCCCCGGAACCGGTTCCCTGCTTTTTGCCATCAAAAATTTCCAGACCGCAATCTGTATGATTTCCGGAAATATCGATATCTTTCTCCTGCAAAAGATGAACGAGAATCTCCTGTCCGATTTCCCCCAGGTCGCCGGTGATAATTTTGTCATAATCCTCCGGCGTCCTGTTAAAATCCCGCAGATGTGTCTCGATGACATCCTTTGCCGCCGGAGCCATCGCCGCCCCCATATTCATGGAATCGCGCACGCCAAAGTCCACGATCCGTCCCACCGTGACGCCGGTGATTTTTACATTGTACTGATTCGTCCATTTCGCGCTGACCAGCTCCGTCTCTTCCTCCGCATACACCTTCTCCCGGTACGCGCGCTTTTTCATCTCCTCCGCTTTTCTCTGCGAAGCCAGAAGAAACGCGCCGCTTCCGGTGACTGTCCAGGTTGCTGAAAAAGGTCTCTGGTTTGCGTATTCCAGCGGAAACCGGAACTGTTTCTCCGCGCTGGCAAAGTGGCTGGAGGTCACAGCCGCCGCAAGATCGGCGTAGCCCGCAGCCACCGTCATCGCCGCAAGCGACAAAGCCAGTCCGGCCGTGGAACAGGCGCCGTATAAACCAAACATCGGAATTTCAAACGACTGCAGACCGAAAGAGGACGCCACCGATTGTCCCAGCAGATCGCCGGCAAAGAGATAGCGGATATCCTCCGGGACAACACCCGCCTTTCCCATCACGATTTCCATGGCTTTCTTCTGCAGGGCGCTCTCCGCCGCCTCCCAGTTATCGCAGCCAAAATAATCATCCTCGCCCTCCACGTCAAATTTTCCGCCCAGAGGACCCTCACTTTCTTTTTTTCCCACCACCGAGCTGCCGGCGATCAGGCAGGGCGGGTTGGAAAAACACAGACTCTGTATTCCCATCTGTTCTGACATAAAATATGCCCTCTCTTTTTCTTTAAATAAAAATGTCACTGTGCAGCACTCCGCGCGCGAGCAGCTGAATAGCAAAAAATGCCAAATTTCTATTCCGGCTTATCCGGGTTAGGGTTATTATGTTAGAAAAGAGCAAATTCTATGCAGAATATCGAAATTTTATCCGAAGAATTTCGAATCAAAGTGAACTGCAAAAGATCATCGGACAACCATTACATTTTTTCAGACCAATACAGCGTATCGAAAACCCTTGTGCAAATAAACTGGTTAATTTGCACAGGTACTTCTGATACGCTGTACTAACAGTGAGATAAGTGAACACTGAAACCCACAAAACCAAGAAAAATGAAAAAATAGTATGCCATTTAGAGAAGAAGTAACCCACAAAATCCTATTATTCGAGATTACGTGGGTTAGTATGGCAAATAACAACCCACAAAATCATGTTAGATACAGATTCAGTTGGTTCACTTTAGGAGAATGAACCCACCAAATTTGATAATTCAAAATTTAGTGGGTTCAGATCAAGAAAATCAACCCACCAAACTCAATCTATCCCGATTTTAATGGGCAATCTATAATGATTAATGCGACAAAAGGGTATGATTCTTCAGATTACACCCGGCCTTGTCGACCGCTATCTTCTCACCCGGCCGCGGCGGCCAGCGCCTTTCCCGCCTCAACCAGCGCTTCCTCCGCCTCGGCATCCGGCGCTTCATTGCAGATCACACCCTCGGGCTCGATCATCTCCGCGCCCGCACCCGTCATCTGCTCCGCCCAGTTCCGCATCCACTCTCCGTCGCCCCATCCGTAGGAACCGAACAGCAGGATCTTTTTCCCGGTCACCGAAGTCTCCAGCTCCTCAACAAACGGATCCACCACGGATTCCTCCAGCTGCTCAGATCCCATCGAAGGGCAGCCAAGTGCAAAAACGGTATCGTCCGCCAATGCAGCCGGCGTCGTGTCCTCAAAAGGAATGATCACCGGTGTCGCTCCTCCGGCTGTGACGCCGTTTGCAACCAGTTCCGCCATCGCCGCCGTGTTTCCTGTGCCTGACCAATAAAGAATTTTTACTTCTGCCATTTTCTGTCTCCTCTTAAAAATATTTTTATCCGGCAAATTCCGGATAATTTACATACTTAACCGATCCGTACCAGACTGTTTCCCGTCCCTTTTTAACAAACAAGCAGATAATCAGAGTTCTAACCACGTCAGCAGGCGATCTCCCGCAGATTTTTCCCGGAGAAAAATTCCTCCATGGCGCAGACCTTTGCCTCATCAAAAATACGAAACATCCGCTTTGCTCGTTCCTCATTCGAATAAACCTTCCAGTATCCGGTACACTTACTCTGCTCTCCCCGGTGCTCAATAAATCCTCTGACATCTTCCAGCGGATATCCGAGAAACAATCCCATCTCATGGGGAAACCCCTGTGTCTTATTGTAAAATCCCGCAATCCGTTTTCCCAGGCGCTGCAACTGCTGCCGCAGAGAGCCAGTCTGATATCCGCAGCACTGTAAAAACGCTGCAACCTCCTCCTGCTTAAGATACCCGTCCAGCCGTTCCTCGCGGTATAACAGCAACACTTCCCGTCCTCTTCCTCTGCAGAGGCAGTGTATTCTGACTCCGGTGTTATAGAGGGAAGAACAGATTGCCCTGAAAGAGCCACCCGGCATCGTGAACATGCAGGACATCCGCACATTTTTTAAAACCGGTGCGCTCTGTAAGACCACCTGCGCCTGTATGTTTTTCTCTGTATCAGAGCTGGACAAACATTGAACCATTACTTCCAATGACATACCTTGGTCTCCTTCTTCTTCCTCTGATGGATTACAACCACACTATTCCTATTTTCTCCAACAGGCTGTAATCTATGCCCGGCGCAAAAAATTGATCAGGACAGCTAACGGGTATGAGACCTCAGATGGCTGCACAGCATAAGTTCGATTACAGAAATCAGAGATTTCCTACGGTGTATAAGTTCGATTACGTAAATCAAAGATTTCCTATCTCACTGTTATCCACAAAACCCGTTTTGTCCCCTGTATCATCTTACGCATACTGCTCCAGGATTCCGATCAAAGCGGATGCGCTGCTGCTGTGAGATCTCTCAATGGCCGCTTTGCTGCGCTCCGCCTCAGCTACCGCGCAGTGCACCATTTTGTGAGATACTGTCGAGGTAAACAGAATTACCAGGTCCGGACTGCCAATCTTATTTTTCAGATCAGTTTTCATCTTGGTAAATACCTTGGCTTTACATTTGTACCGTTTGCAGATATCCTTATACTGTGTTTCCATTCGTTCATGCCCGCCAATAATCACAACGCTCATAGATATTACCCCTTTCTTACTATTGTTAGTCTCTTATAACCTCTGTTTAAAAAAATAAGCTGATATTACTATAATTAGTTGTGCATTGTAATCACCATGTGGTTAGTTTACTATAATTCTAGTGTGCTGTCAATAACTATTTTTAAAGTTCACGATAAAAAACAACCCCCCGGAAAAAATTTCCGGGGGATAACAACCATATTCACTTATCGCATCGTAATGTATCCGTGATAATTTGTAAGATTGTTCGCCGTTGTGTAGTCTGCAACCGCTGCGCTGCAGATGTTGTGATACGGCTTCAGGAACGGGAACGCGTCCTGCTGTGCCCACTCGGGCTTCTCGAGAGCCTTCATATCCTCGACCATTACCTTGTACCAGCCGGACTGATTCTCAAACCAGATCTCAAACACGAAATCCATCGTGCAGCCGTTGATTTCTTTCTTGACATTGCTGCAAAGGATACGCGTAGTCTCCGGAGCAGCCTCCAGGATCGGAACCACCTTCTCAAACAGCCACTTCTCACCTTCAACCTTGTCTACGCCCTCCGGGAAACCGATAGCCATGTTGAAGCGGTAGTTCGCGCCATCCTCGATGGTACGGCCTTTGCCCTTGATATCCTTCTCCCACCACATAGGAAGGAAACAGAAAATAAACGGTTTGCCCTCTGCGTTGTTGGACTTACGCGCTGCGTTTCCTGCATCACCTTCGGAATCAATCTGTCCGGCTCCCAGCGCAGCGGCCGGGATGTTGCCCTGCCACACCAGCACATCCATCGGGAATGTCTCCGCGATCGCCTTAATCTCCAGGCGGGGATCCAGGTCGCTCACCAGCCAGTGATGCTCGGTCAGCTGCATTCTTGCGTATCCGAAACGGTCGCCCTCAGGCGGAATCGGGAATGACGGATAAAACGAATACTTGGTTACATACGGCTCAAACTGGGAAATGCTGTCCGGCACATGAGTCTTGTACAGCCATCTCTGCAGCTTCGGGCGGTAATCCTCACAGGCACAATCCACAAAAATCAGGCTGCGCATCGGCTCAAACTTAAAATCTCCGGACTTCGGGACATATCTCTCCGGCATCTCGTGAACCGGGTTCGCTATCATTTCTTTCTCTGACATTCTCTTACCCTCTTTCTTTTCTTACTAATATAAAATAGCAACAATACAACATTGCATAAACAGGGATATATCTCATTGGAACCCCCGTTGCCAGTGAGATATATCGCTTCCCTATTGTATGCTCCCCTTACTAAGTGTTGTGTAACTGAAAGTGTAGACCGTTACACTGATTTTACTATCCGACAAGATACCTTCATCTCTTGAAAAACATATAGTATCGTCAGGCCCACAAAGTGAACCTGACGCAAATAACATTACTACGTATTCCTATTTTTCCTTAGACGGCGGTGTTGTCGGTGCACAAACTGCTGTGTAATAAGCTTTGCGTGCCTTAAATTCCGGATCCTTACCGAGATTCATCAGGTGTCCCTCATTCTCAAAAATATCCTGACCATGCGCGAACTTGCCGCTTAAAACGTCATGTGCATGCTCCGGAAGCCCGTTCGGTACGATTGACTCGTCGTTTTTGAATTTGAACGCTCCGTCAACGATCTCCAGCGTACCCTCAAGTCCGCAGAGCTCGCAGACACAGTGTGTAGTTCCCGGGAAAATGTAGAAGTTGTTCCCCTGGCAGTGCGGGCAGGCACCCTCTGTACCTTTCCAGAGAGAGATATCCTCGGAACCCTCGATCTGCATATCGGTATCAATGATCTGCTGCGCTGCTTCCACCAGGTTACGGCCGATCTCCTTCATGCGCTCGATCTTGTCATCCTGCATGATAACGTCCTTGCACCATGAGAAGTACTCATTGTTGACAACCTTCCAGCCCGGGCTCAGTGCGAACATCGCGTGATCTGTCTCCACACGAACCGCCCAGTCAGATCCGCCGATTCCGACAAAGGACAGCGCTTTCTGGCGGAAATATCTCGGATTCAGTCCTTCCTTGCCCTGCTCTTTCAGCTTTCCGTCCAGCATCTTCAGCATGCCTGTGTCATGTCCGGGACCCATACGGTCTGTAATAGAATGATACAAACCGGTTCCGCCGGACTCATAAATCGGATCCACCAGCAGAACGCCGTCCGCCTCGATTACTTTCTCATAGAAAGCCTTGTAATCATCCTTGCGTGTGCAGATCATGCCCTTGCCCATAACCAGACCTCTGGAACATGCCACACAGCCGGAGCAATACTGGATATCCCAGTCCAGAAGATGAATAAACTCGATCTCAGCCCCCATCTCCTTTGCTGCCTCCAGAGCGACACGGCACATGGTATCGTTGTTGCCGTTCTTGGTTCCGAGAGAAACACCTAAAATTTTCATAGTTCTTACCCTCCTTGAAAATATGAAACTATTATAACACAAAAAAATAAGCTTGTGCACATTTTTGTATAAGTTTATTATAATTTTTTTACTTTTTCTTGTCAAATGTACAATATGCATTAAAGCAGAACACGCTTTCCTGCTCTTTTCACAGGAATTGTTGTCATTTTTCACAAAACCGCCTGTCCGATTTAAAATGCCAAAAATTAGTAATGCAAAAAGCGGATTACAGTTTGTCCCGGCTAAGAAACAACCCGCTCACGACAGACAAAATAGCACTGAAAGAGCTTACCTTACGCACCTTGTTCTAAATCCCCAGGAACTCCGCCAAGGACTGCACAATCTGAGACACAATATTCTCTTTGATTTCATGACGTGACAGCTCTGCCGTCTCCAGCTGCAGTCTGCGCAGGCATTTTTTCTCTTTCCACAAAATGGCATAGTAAATTTCTCCCGGTACACTGTCCCCGTTCGCCGGGTCAGGATTCCCCGTCGTGCCGGTAACGCCCACGCCCAACTCAGCTCCATATGCCTCCCTGCAGGCTTCCGCCATCGCCTCCGCGACAGGAAGTGAATACACGCCGCAACGCTCAATCAGCGATTCCGGAACGCCCTGCCGTACCTTGGCTTCATTGGAATAGGTGACAAAAGCACCCTTAAATACCGCGGAAGCTCCCTCTGTGTCGGTAATTGCGGAAGCAAGAAGACCGGATGTGCAGCTCTCCATCGTCGAGATCGAGATATCCTTTTCGATCAGGTAAAGAACCACGCAGTTCATCAGCGATTCAGATTGGGTACTATAGTTCATTGCCATACGGTATCCTTTCTATTACAATATACCTTGTCTTGAATTGTAATCTGGCGCACTTCTGAAGCCGCCATTTCTCATTCCGGATTCCCGGAACCGGACGGCTTCTGTCTTATATTTCGCAAAAAGAAAACACCAGGCAATCATTTCCTCATTGCCCGGTGTTTTCTTTTACACGTTATAATATAGAATATCCGAAACCATTGACCATAGCCTCAATTTTCATCCCTTTCTGGCAGAACGGGCAGTCAACTCTGGCGTAAGCCGCATATCCCGGCACATCTTTCTCATTAAAGACAGACTTCACTTCCATACCGTCCACCTTATTCACCGTGCTGAATATCGAGGAAATACCCTGCAGCGTACCGCCATAGTAATGGATGCACTCAACAGCGCGGCGGATGGTCAGACCGGTGGTCGTCGACGCCAGGAGCAGAATCACATTCTTTCCCTCAATCGCCATCGTGTTATTGTCGCGGAAGATAATCTGGTTGTTGGAATTATATTCCGGTGTAACCACGTAGATCGTGTCATGCAGATTCCGGTTGTAAAATCCCCGGATTTCAAATTCTTTTGCCAGAAACGCTCCGATCATCTCCGTACCGTCCATGCAGACGATAGTGTCTACAACAGTTGTGTTCCTCGCGTAATCTGACACAAGCACTTTCGCCACCTGTTCCGCCTCGTTCACACGTGTTTTCAGGCTGGTGATATCAATGTAAAAATTGATATGGGAATGGCTCGTGGCAAAATGCCCGGGGATTACATGCAGAGCAACCCGGTTGCCTCTGCGTCCATAGAGTTTTACCATTCTCTCTTTCATCTGATTGTCCTCCTCCTTTTTTATGCGCAGGGCTGCTTACGAAATATGACAGCTTTGCTGCCCACACCCCGCGCGGTGAGCATGAGGCAAAAACCGCCTCCTGCCCGATTCACAGTTCCTTACCGGATTATACTGCCGATGATGCCGTATGATATTATCGTCATGATTACCGCAGCCAAACAGATTCCCACCAATTCCGCCAGAATAGACTTTTTAATATCCATATTCAGCAGCGCGGCGACCAGAGATCCGGTCCATGCGCCGGTCACCGGAAGCGGGATACCCACAAAAAGCACCAGCCCCCAGACTTCATACTTTTCCACCTGCCCTCTTTTTTTCATTGCACGGTTCTCCAGCCGGTCAACCAGCGGCCGAAACAGACGGAACCGCCGCAGAAAGGCAAATATCTTTTTGATAAAAAGCAAAATAAACGGAATCGGAATAAAGTTGCCGATGGCGCTGATCAGTATCCCCTTCCACATCGTAATGTCCAGCAGACTCGCCGCCAGAATACCGCCGCGCAGCTCCAGTATCGGAAAAAGGGAAATAATAAACACCATCACCTCCCGGGATACATGCTGTCCCAGAGGGCTGTTTACAAACCATGCTACAAGACTCTCCATCCACTATACCTCCTTAATTTCGAGTCATGCATCTGTAATTCTCTGTGTGTCCCAAAGCATCACAAATACCAATTGCCAGCTTTCGGTATGCTTTCAATGCATAATCGCTGCACCGGAATTATTCAATCCGGCATTATGCGATCTGTCTCTCCGCCAGATATCGCTCCAGAAATTCAATGAAAACATCCATCTCCCCGTCCGTCCCTATGGTAATCCGCAGGTAGTTATCAATGCGGGGTTTATCAAAGTACCTCACATAAATATCCTGCTCCCGCAGCGCGGCAAACAATTCCTTCGCCGGGCAGTTCTTATGAGTGGCGAAGATAAAATTGCTCCGGGAATCGCGGAAAGAAAATCCTAACGCATGCAGGCGCTCTTTTGTTCGCTCTCTGGTCTCAATGATTCTCCTCGTGGTATTTTCAAAATACTCCCGATCCGCCAGAGAAGCCACTCCTGCCACAAGAGCCGTCTGATCCATCGTGTACGAATTAAACGAATACTTCACATCATTCAGGTAACGGATCAGTTCCGGGCTCGCCATGGCATAACCAATGCGCATGCCAGCCAGTGACCGGGACTTGGAAAATGTCTGGACTACGATAAGGTTATCATATTTTTCCAGAAGGGGCAATGCCGACCTGGCGCCAAAATCCACATAAGCCTCATCGACGATCACAATAACATCCGGATTGTGGCGGAGAATATCCTCAATATCCTCCTGCGGACACTCCACACCGGTGGGTGCGTTGGGATTCGGAAAAATCACACCGCCGTTTTCCTTATAATAATCCTCCGGCACGATATCAAACCGCTCATTCAGCGGCTGCGTCTCATAAGGAATACGGAACACATCCGCCCAGACATCATAGAAAGAGTATGTAATATCCGGGAAGAGAATCGGCTTCCCGCTGTTAAAAAAGGTCAGAAAGCACATGGCAAGGACATCGTCCGAACCTACGCCCACAAAGACCTGTTCCGGTGCAAGCCCCATCTCCGCTGCGATGGCGTCCACCAGCACTCCCGCGGTCGGGTCAGGATAGAGGCGCAGACGGTCAGCCGCCAGTTCCCGCAGCGCTCCGGCTACGCCGGGCGCGGGCGGGTAGGGGTTCTCGTTGGTATTCAGTTTGATCATCTTCGTTTTATCCGGCTGCTCACCCGGTGTGTAAGGGATGACGCGCCGGATATTGGATTCCCAGGCTTTCACGGTATCCTCCTTGGTTAATCTACAGACGGATACGGAAGAGACCGTCTGTATCCTGTCCCGACATAACGAATGCCTTTAAAACAGTTTCATTAATATCATAGCTACAATTGTTCAATCAGTTTTACCGCTTTGTCAAGGTAGATATTGTCCGCCTTATAAAACAGTCCTGCGTCGGCCAGCTCTGCGTAGGCCGGATCCAGCGGCATTTTCCCGAGTACTTCCAGACCCATCTCACCGGCGACCTCATCGATATGGCTCTCACCGAAAATTCTAATCTGCTTTCCGCAGTCCGGGCAGACCAGATAGCTGTAGTTTTCTACAATGCCAAGGACAGGGATGTCCATCATACCGGCCATATTATATGCTTTCTTCACAATCAGCTGCACCAGCTCCTGCGGGGAAGTGACGATCACAATCCCATCCACCGGCAGTGACTGGAAGACGGTCAGCGGCACGTCGCCGGTTCCCGGAGGCATGTCCACAAAGAGGTAATCCAGATCACCCCAGACCACATCCGTCCAGAACTGTTTGACAGTCCCGGCGATGATCGGGCCTCTCCATACCACCGGTGCTTCCTCATCATCCATGAGCAGATTGACAGACATGATTTTGATGCCATCCTCCGACTCAATGGGACAGACACCCATTTCGTTACCCATGGCCGGACCATGAATTCCGTACATTTTCGGAATGGACGGACCGGTAATATCTGCATCCAGTATTCCTACGGTATAACCCTGCTTTCTCATGGCGGATGCCAGAGACGCCGTCACAAAGGATTTGCCAACTCCGCCCTTTCCGCTGACGACACCGATCACTTTTTTCACTGACGAATATTCATTTAATGCTTCCAACATGCTCTGGGGTCCCTCGGAGCACCCGCCGTTTTCCTGTGAAGGGCAGTTACCTGCGCTTGCACATCCATCACAACTGCTTGCCATTTTCTATTCCTCCTGTTTCTTTCTTTTTCTATCTATTATTTTATATTTGTTCATGCGATACCCTCCATCGTCATGCGCAATCCGCATGCTCTACGAACATGCTTCTCCGCTCCTTACGGAGCTATGATTGCTTATGATATCGCATAACCATTAGCACTTTTATTCCACCGTCACGCTTTTGGCGAGGTTTCTCGGCTTATCTACATCAAGACCGCGAGCCACGCTGGTATAATACCCCAGCAGCTGCAGCGGTATCACCGCAAGGCTCGCCTCGAAGTTGGAATCCGTCCGGGGGATATACACGGTAAAGTTCGCCGTGTCCTCGATCACATAATGACCATAACTGGTCAGTCCCATCAAATACGCGCCCCGGGCCTTACATTCCACCATGTTGCTGACGGTCTTTTCATAGAGATCGTCCTGCGTCAGGACGCCAATCACCAGGATGCCGTCCTCAATCAGACTGATGGCGCCATGCTTTAACTCCCCCGCCGCATATGCCTCCGAGTGAATGTAGGAAATTTCCTTCATCTTCAGACTTCCCTCCAGGCTGATGGCGTAATCCAGTCCGCGCCCGATAAAGAAAATATCCCGCGCATTAGAAAACTTGGAAGCAAACCACTGAAGCCTTTCTTTCTCAGAGAGAATCTGACGGATTTTGTCCGGAATCGTCTGAAGCTCCGTGAGCAGTCTTGCATATTCCTCCTCTGTCAGCGTTCCTCTCACACGCCCGAAATCAATTGCCATCAGATAGGCCGCAATCAGCTGTGTACTGTATGCCTTCGTCGTGGCGACCGCGATCTCCGGTCCGGCCAGGGTATAAAAGACATGATCCGCCTCCCGGGCAATGGAAGACCCAACCACATTGACAATCGCCAGCGTCTTCACCCCGCGGGCTTTTGCCTCCCGCAGTGCGGCGAGCGTATCCGCCGTCTCTCCCGACTGGGAAATCACGATGACCAGACCATCCGGATCCAGAAGCGGCTTCCGGTAACGAAACTCCGAAGCCAGCTCCACCCGGACTGGAATCCGGGCAAGATCTTCAAAAATATACTGTGCCGCCATAGCCACGTGCCAGGCGGATCCGCATGCAACCATGTAAATCTGCGAACAGCGCTGGATTTCATCTTCTGCCAGCCCGGCTTCCCCGAGATCAATGACCTGTCTGCCGTCCGCATCCTTCACTGCAGACCGGAGCGTATCCTCCACCGCCTTGGGCTGCTCATGAATCTCTTTCATCATGAAATGCTCATATCCGCCTTTTTCGGCCGCCTGGGCATCCCAGTGGATCTCCACCAGTTCTTTCTGAATCTCGTCGCCGTCAATATTGTAAAAATGAACCTCATCGGCTTTCAGGCAGGCAATTTCCAGATTCCCGATATAATAGACATTTCTCACATAACTTAAGATAGCCGGCACATCGGACGCCACAAAGGACTCGCCTTCCTTCACGCCGAGAATCATCGGGCTGTCCTTTCTGGCCACCCAGATCTCATCCGGATGCTCCTTAAACATAACCGCCAGCGCGTAGGAG
Source organism: Clostridiales bacterium (assembly GCA_021204005.1). Taxonomy (GTDB): domain Bacteria; phylum Bacillota; class Clostridia; order Lachnospirales; family Lachnospiraceae; genus Eubacterium_I. The sequence goes on along the minus strand of JAJQAD010000111.1, from coordinate 8,944 downwards.
CCGCGCACGCGGACCATGGTCTTGGCCAGCGCGTCGATCGGACCCACTTTGTACTTATTATAGTAGTAATCTACCAGCTTGATAGCCACTTGCGTGTCTGTCTGGGAATAAAAACTGTATCCTTTGCGTGTCAGCTTATCCTTCAGTTCCTGGAAATTCTCAATAATGCCATTGTGGACGCCCGCCACCGCCGGCGCATCTCCGATCCCGCTCTCGCTGCTGTGCGGATGCGCATTGATCTCCGAAGGCTCTCCGTGTGTCGCCCACCGGGTATGACCGATACCGCAGCATCCGGCCATGGCACGGCCGTCATCCGTCTTTTCCGCCAGTTTTTTCAGGCGCCCTTTTGCCTTCACCACCTCAATATCCCGGTTCCCGTCGCGGACAGCCAGACCCGCAGAATCGTAGCCGCGATACTCCAGCTTCGCCAGGCCGTCCAGAAGAATAGGGGCCGCCTGCTTATCGCCTATATATCCAACAATACCACACATCTCTTGTTTTCCTTTCCGTTTATTTACAGATCAGATCATATCTGCCATGAAACATCTCTGCTTTTATAAATCGATTCTCTCTGTTTTTGTCCCTTGCATCATTAAATCGTTATAATGAAAAAGAATAACATAAAAACTGCCCGTTTTCAATACCTTGTCATTCTAACTCGGCAATCCGGTAAATCAGTTCAGTTCCGCAATTCGGGACACGCCCACATAGATCTGCGATATCTTATACCAGGTCGGATAATCCACAATTCCCGTCACCGGCAGATCAAAAATCCTCTGGAACGCCTCCACCGCCTGCCGCGTCCTGTCTCCATATATTCCATCAGCGGAAACAGCAGGGATCGCCGGGTAAGAGCGCGCGATCACCGCAAGCTGCTCCTGCATCTGACGGACCTTGGTCCCGGTAGAGCCCACTGTAAGGTCTTCCCCTGGCCAGGAGGCAGGGATACCGGATATTTCCTCCGCGGAATTGATATACATATCACTGCCATAGTAATAGCGCAGAATCTCAATCGCGCGATATCCCTGATCGCCCAGATATTTGGAACCCCACTGGGAAAGCCAGTTCGGGCAGGACACCTGCTGTCCGTCGCAGTACTGGGTCAGGATCGGCTGGATGACATTGGGACGGGAGAGATAGTTGTTGAACATCTCATCCACAATCTGGGAAATATTATAGAAAATAGTCCGGCCGTAGGACCACTTCTGATCATAAGCTGTCGAACTGGTCACGGTAAAATCATATCCTTTATTCCTGTAGAACTCTGTGTAAACACGGTTCATCGTAAAAGACATAATGACCAGTATGTTCGCCCGCAGCGTCGCATCCGGCCAGGTAGAATAAATCTCGCCGGAAGCCACATTTTTAATATAATCCCGATAACGAACGTAATAATCCTTCGCCGTGGCATCCGACGGCGCCCCGTCGTGCACTACAACATACTCCGGAATCACCACACGGCTCAGCACAATCTCCCCGCTCTCGTTTACCGGCTGGATCTCATTCTCCGCGATTTTAGGCGGATAATCACCCCAAAGCGTGTTGGGCGGCACGACAATATTTTCCCCGCCTTCTGTCTGAGAAGTCTCCATCGGCTCCATCACCACCGGCTGGATGGAAAGTTCCTCCGGGAACACCTCCACATCCGCCACTTCCACCGGCCGGTACCCGTCCGCCTCCACCTGCACACGATATTGGGAAAACGGCTGCGGCTGTTCCGGTTCCATGGAATATTCCCGGGGCGGCGCCTCCAGCGTCAGTTCACCGCTCTGCCCGGAAGAATCTGTCCGGATTTCCTCCACAAGACTTGTTCCGTTGTAAATCCGCACGATGGCATCGCTGACCGGGTGAATCGCAATCGTTGAGGTGACATCAATGCGCAGCGCGCCGCGATCCGGTGTATCCTGACATGACAATTCCGAACGATATCCGGCGTCCTGCTCCGGCATATCCGTTTTTCTGCATACACGCTGCTGCGAATCCAACTCCGGACGGAGCACATTATCACACTGTAACGCAGAATAATATTCCTGCATATAAAATCCTCGCAATCACTGCATTTACTCTATCCTATGCCGCCGTCAGAAAAAAAGACCGGAGCGCCACCGTTTTTCACTCATGAAATATATTCGCGGCCAGAAAGGGCAGGTTTCTTCCTGTTACTCTGTAAACTTTTCTTTACCAAACCCAAAAAAGAGAGTATAATACTGAAAAAATCGAGTAGGAGGCGGCTTTTGCCTCATACTCGCCGCGCGGGGTGCGGACAGCACAGCTGTCATATTCCTTACGCACCCCTGCGCATATAAAAAACATCGGGGGGCTCAGCAACCCGACTCAGAAAAACTGTCTTTCTCAGACGAACTGCGTGCGGGAAGTGCCAATCCGCCGGGGAAAGAGAAAGGAACGACAAGAATATGAGATCACAAAACCTGACACTGCTGACCGATCTGTATGAGATCACCATGATGCAGGGATACTTTCAGACAGGCAACCATGATATCGTTGTATTTGACGCATTTTACCGGGAAAATCCTTCCGGCGGCGGTTATGCCATCGCCTGCGGTCTGGACCAGGTAATCGAATATATCAAAAATCTGCAGTTTACCACAGACGACATCCGCTATCTGGAAAGTCTGCACATGTTTGATGAAGATTTCCTGAAATACTTAAGCACATTCCGTTTTTCCGGCAGCATCTATGCGGTTCCGGAGGGCACGGTAGTATTCCCCAGGGAGCCGATTGTAAAAGTAATCGCTCCCATCATGGAAGCCCAGCTCATAGAGACCGCTATCTTAAATATTATCAATCATCAGAGTCTGATCGCCACAAAGGCTTCCCGCGTCTGTTACGCGGCGAAGGGAGACGGTGTCATGGAATTCGGCCTCAGGCGGGCACAGGGTCCCGATTCCGGCATCCTCGGCGCTCGCGCCGCAGTGATCGGCGGCTGCAACGGCACCTCCAACGTGCTGGCCGGACAGACCTTCAACATCCCCGTCAAAGGCACACACGCGCACAGCTGGATCATGAGCTTTGCTGACGAGTATACTGCGTTTAAAACTTACGCCCAGCTTTACCCCAACGCCTGTATCCTGCTTGTCGATACATACGATACACTGAAATCCGGTATCCCCAATGCCATCCGCGTATTTCAGGAAATGCGGGATTCCGGCGTCACACTTACCAACTACGGCATCCGCATGGACAGCGGAGACCTGGCTTACCTCTCGAAAAAAGCGAGAAAGATGCTGGATGCGGCGGGATTCCCGGACGCGGTGATCTCCGCCTCCAACGATCTGGACGAATATCTGATCGAGACACTGAAAAGCCAGGGCGCGCTGATTACCTCCTGGGGTGTCGGCACCAGCCTGATCACTTCCAGGGACTGGCCTGCGTTCGGCGGCGTATACAAGCTGGCCGCCATCCGGGATGAGGACGGCAATTTTATCCCGAAGATCAAACTCTCCGAGAACACGGAAAAAGTCACAAATCCCGGAAACAAAGAAATCTACCGGATCTACGACAACGAAACCGGCAAAATCCGCGCAGACCTGATCTGCCTGGCGGACGAAGTCTTTGACGAATCCAAAGATATGGTATTGTTTGACCCGACAGAAACATGGAAACGAACCCGCATCCACGGCGGCACTTATACCATGCGCAAACTGCTTGAATTAATTTTTGACGAGGGGAAATGCGTCTACACCTCTCCCACCGTATTGGAAATCCAGTCCATCTGCAACAAAGAAAAGCAGACGCTCTGGGATGAAAATATGCGCTTTGTAAATCCTGCAAAAGTGTATGTAGATCTCTCAGACAAGCTCTACGCTCTGAAACAAAAAGTATTTAATGAACTGAGCGCGGCAAAACACCGCACCGTATAGACTTTATCACAACAATGGAATCTGCTTATATCAGACAAGCACGCGCTGCGATTTGGCAAAGAGCCCGCCTCAGAAACCGAATCGCACGCCGGAGCCCGTCTTCAGTCATCCCGGCTTTCATCCGATAGCTTCTCAGCCTCCGCCTCTGTGACAAGCTCCAGCTGATACATCATATCCAGAATCTCGACAAACTGATCCCGTCCCAGACGCTCAATCACATTTCCAAAGAGCCTGCGCAGAATTTCCTGCTGATTCTTCATAGCCTCAGCACCGGTCTCTGACATATAGATGTAAGTCCCCTGCGGGTCATGTTCCCAGTACACATATCCCTTATTCTGCAGATTCTGCACCATCCTGGAAACCCGGTTGATCGGGATATCCAGTTCCCTGGCGATCTCGCTCAGATACACCCTCGCCTCCGGCTGATGAATGCCCATTCTCCTGGATAATGTCTGCAAAACCAGATAATCGGATATGGATATATCGCGAAACACCTTTTCCATATGATTCGAATCCATGGAATACCGGAGATGAATCATCCGGTTCGCCAATTCCATCAGATCCTCTTTTTTTAAAATATCCGTCATATTACTGCCCCTTTCTATTACAATATAAGATGTAGATGATTAAAACGACAAAAGAGTGTTATAATTATATTAATATTAGCACATAAATATATAATTCCTATGTACATTATCTTAATTTTTTCTAAAATAAGAATCGGGCAGGAGGCAGCTTTTGCCTCATACCCGCCGCGCGGGGTGCGGACAGCACAGCTGTCATATTCCTTACGCACCCCTGCGCATATAAAAGAACGGTTTCAAAGAGAATGACCGGCATCCCCTTTGAAACCGTTACCAAAACACACTATAACAATGTACCGATTATTTTCTCAGAAATCAGTGAAGTTCTTCTCTTTTCTCTTCTCGAGGAAAGCCGTCATACCCTCAGTCTTATCATGCGTCGAGCAGGTCAGTCCAAAGAGATTCGCCTCATACTCCACCGCATTTTTGATGTCCATATCGTAACCGTTGTTGATGGCAGCCTTTGCAAGAGATACCGCGTAGCTGGCGTTGCGCGCGATCTTGCCTGCAAGCTTCTTCGCCGCAGCCATCAGCTCCTCCTGGGGAACCACTTTATTAACCAGGCCGATGCGGTACGCCTCCTGCGCATCGATATTCGTGCAGGCGAAAATCATCTCTTTCGCGCGTCCCATGCCGACCAGACGGGCCAGTCTCTGGGTGCCGCCGAATCCCGGAATAATGCCAAGGCCTGTCTCCGGCTGTCCGAACAATGCATTCTCCGATGCGATACGGATATCGCAGGCCATGGAAATCTCACATCCGCCGCCGAGCGCAAAACCGTTCACCGCTGCGATGGTTACCTGGCGCATATTCTGCAGTTTAAAGAAAGGATCCGATGCCCGCATACCAAACGCGCGTCCTTCCGCGCCGGTGAAGTTCACCATCTCAGAGATATCTGCTCCCGCAACAAAAGCTTTCTCTCCGGCTCCTGTCAGAATCACAACTTTGATCTCATCATTCGCCTCAATCTCTCCGAGCACCTGGTTCAGCTCCGTCAGGGTCTCACTGTTTAAAGCATTTAACGCCTTGGGACGATTGATCGTAAGGACCGCGATGGGGCCTTCCACTTCCAGCAATAAATTATTCATGGTTTTACCTCCTGATCATAAAATCCGTTTGTAATCAAATCGATGGGTCTATTATACAACAGATTTGTTAAAAAATAAACAGAAACTTTTCTAACCGTGGAAGACTGTGGAAAACGGATTGGACGATTTCCAGAACGTCCAACCGCACAGTTAAAAAATATTTACAACAGATTCTCAGCCAGAAATTTCGCTGCGCCATCCTCATCCGCAGTATATTCCGTAACATATGCCGCATTTTCTTTACAAGATGCCGATGCGTTTTTCATCGCCACTCCGATACCGACGGACTTCAGCATCCCTGCATCGTTCTCACCGTCGCCGAACGCAATGGTCTCCTCCGGCGAAATCTGCAGCTGCTCCAGGACATATGCCAGCCCCGCTGTTTTTCCTGCTGCCGCATTGGAGAGCTCCAGCCGGAAAGAAACGGACGATGTAATATGAATCTGCTCCACATTGCGGCGGATGGTATTCTCCACCATGCGGAAAAGCCCGCTATCTTTCAATATCACATCCAGCGCATCCAGATTTTTCGCATTTTCGTAGATAAAATCAATGATAAACCGTTCCGGCCGCCGTGTCTTCTGAATATAAGAAACCACATCCCGCGGGATTCCAAAGCGGGAAGGCTCCCTGACATAATCCGCGGCAGCGTGGGCGACGCCGTCCACAACCGCTTCATAGGAAATCTGTCCCTCCATGAAAAGATGCCCCAGACTGCTCATAATCTTCCGGACATCCGCAGCGTTCAACAGCCACTGATGAATCCGCTCACCCTTCCGGGCATCGTAAACCGCAGCTCCGTTGGAAACCACGGAATATGTAACGCCCTCCAGCTCACGGATGGCGGCGGGAAACGAAGCAAATGCGCGCCCGCTCACCGGGACAAGCGCAATCCCCCTCTCCCGGGCTTTCCCGAACACTTCCGCTGTATATCCGGATAATTCTTTTTCATGATTCAACACGGTATCGTCCAGATCAAACGCGATACACTTAATCTTAGAAAACTCTGTCTGCATGAAATACCGCCTTCCTTTCATTTTTCAAAAGCAGATTCGACTGCTCTGTTCAGGAAATCATATCCATCTGTTGTAGTTACCTGAACTGATTCTTTTCCTCATCGTATCTATAGCCGATTGCACGCAGAGACTTTATGATCTCATCCGCATCCGTCATATGATCTGCAGCCAGCTCAGCAAGCGAGGGGTATATGTCCCTCAGCTGCGTGTTCACCACACTGAGCAGCATAACCGGATCTTTCGGTAAACTCATCTGTGACTCCTCTTTCTTTATTTCTGTTAACATTTAATTCCAGATAATCGGAAAAACAGCGCAGGATTCGCTATCCACGCTTTCTCAGTCCTTCCTGATCTCGAAAGAATACCGGCCGTCATAAATTTTCTCCATGACCGCATCCCTTCCGAACAGCTTGATCAACCGGATCACTTTGTACGCGTAATCCTCCCCGTCTGCACAGTAAATAACCATTTTTGCCGCAGCGGCGTTGAGCTCGCGAATCAATTCCGCATCGCCCTCCGGAAACGAATAACCAAAATAGTGAAGCGTCACCGGCACCGGATTGCCGCTCTCATCCACCGGGTACAATTGCGCCCGGTCCGGCTGCCCGATAAACTTCATCAGCTTCTGAAAATAGTTTCTCAGATAAATCCAGTCAGCTGGTTCTTCCGCAAGATCCGGACTTCCCAGAACAAGATTCACCGGCACACTCCCGGCCTTTCCTTTTGCGTAAAAAACACGCTCCTCCGGCACGCCGCAGCGCTCCGCAGTATCCGTGAAATTAAAATTAATCACGTAGTCCGGATGGATTTCATCAAAATTCTCCGCTTTAAAGACAGCATCTGCCGCTTCGCAGATACCCGGCCGTCCTGCAGCCCCTGCATCGTCAGATTCACCCACGCATGCTGTCAGATAAAGATCCAGCGCCGCCGTAAAGCTGTCCAGCTCCCGCCGCGCCTCGGCCACAAACGCCGGTGCGTTCAGTCTTTTTTCCGGTGTGATAAACTGCTGGCGCAGCTTGAAAAGTCCGCCGGACGGGTCGTCATACACCTGCTCGAATATCCGCGCAAAATGCTTGAAAATCTGCAGGTCATTATAGGAAAACAGCCCGCCGATGATATTGTAGGAAGCGGGGTCATACTCCGGATCCTTCTGATTCTCTGCCATCACAGCCTGAAAATGAGCCAGCGCCGCGACGATATTATCCATCTCCCCCTCAAACCAGGTCCAGGACAGATCCTCTGACATGGTAAAATGAAAATGACGAAAAAAACCGTTTACATTGCAAAGCTCCGTCAGCCTCGTCTGCACTTCGTCGCGCTGATCTTTGCTCTGCGCAAAGGCATCCTCCACACAACGGATAAAATCCATATAACCGGTCTTCCGGCCATGATGCAGGTCAAATCCGTTTCCAGTCACCAGAATATTATGATTGCCATTCATTCACTGCGCCTCGCTTCCTTTCAAACTACATGTCACACTGTTCCGAAGAACTGTCGTGAACTATTAAGCATGTCTCCACGCTGTCTCCAGTGCAATCTCCATCATCTCATTGAACGATTCACGAATCTCCTGCGCCGTAAGTGCCTCCGGCTTAAAGAAATGGTCGGAGACAGAGAGAATGCTCAGCGCTTTCTTTCCCTGTGCCAGAGACTCCAGATAAAGTCCCGCTGTCTCCATCTCAACACAGAGCATGCCGAGGTCTCTCGCCTTTGTCGGCACATCTGGCTGCGCGTTGTAAAACAGGTCTGTGCTGAAGACATTTCCGACTTTGATTTTCGTGCCCCGCTCCTTACTGATATTTACCGCATCATAAAGAAGATCGAAATCCGCGGTCGGAGCCAGCGTGCCCGGGAACCCGTAAGTCTGCGCCATATTGGAATTGGTGCATGCGCCCATCGCGATCACAACATCCTTGCACTCCATATCATCCAGCAGCGCACCGGTAGAACCCACACGGATAATCGCATCTACCCCGAAAAAGGTGTAGAGCTCATGCGCGTACAAAACGGCCGACGGGATTCCCATGCCGCTTCCCATGACAGAAATTTTCTTTCCTTTATAAGTGCCGGTATACCCGAACATATTTCTCACATCATTAAATAAAACCGCATCCTCCAGATATGTCTCCGCGATATACTTTGCACGCAGAGGATCCCCCGGCATAAGCACAACCTTTGCCACTGCGTCCTGTTCGGCCTCAATACAAGCTGATGGTGTTTTAAACATATCATTATCCTCCTGAATTTTTCTGTTTTCTCCGTGAAAACCAGGTCAGCACATCGGCGGATACCGTTTGCCCGCAACCGTCATTTCCTCTGTCACTGTTCCCACGGTTTTACTGTCACCGCCCATTATAACAGACAAACCGGAACAT
>JAJQAD010000106.1 GCA_021204005.1 Clostridiales bacterium | reverse complement strand
CAGTTGCCGCGGTAGACCAGATCATTCCACTCCGGCACCAGGTTGTGCAGCGGAAAGCCGCTGACCATACCCATAAGTACAAAGCCGGACTGACAGAACGGAACACCGCAGGCCATGCAGCGCGCGCCCTGAATCTGCTGCTTCTCTTTGGAGAGATACACATGAAACTCATTAAAATTTTTGATACGCTCTTTCGGGTCGATATCCTTGCTGACCTCACGGTCGTAATCCAGAAATCCGGTTGGTTTTCCCATCTTCTCTCCCCTCCTTTAATGCTCAAACTTGGAATAGAACGCTTCAATCTGCGCCTGCTCTACGTTGTAACCTTTTTCCTCCATCTGAACGATGGCGGTCTGCATATTGTGGTAATCATACGGAATGACCTTCTTAAACTTCGGCAGATACTCGCCAAAATTTTCCAGAACCTCTTTGCCTTTCTCGGAATTAGTCAATGTCACATGCTCCTGGAGCAGGTTCTTCAGTTCCAGTACATCATATTTATTGGTCAGGCTCTCCGTAAATACCATTTCCTTGTTCGTGCGGGTGTAAAAATCGTTATCCTCATCGAGGACGTAAGCCACACCGCCGCTCATGCCGGCCGCAAAGTTTTTGCCTGTCTTGCCGAGCACCACAACCCGGCCGCCGGTCATATACTCACATCCATGGTCGCCCACGCCCTCGACGACGGCGATGGCGCCGGAATTCCGCACACAGAAGCGCTCGCCCGCCACGCCGTTGATAAAGGCTTTTCCGCTGGTCGCACCGTAGAGTGCCACGTTGCCGATGACGATGTTCTCATCCTGTTTGAAACGCACTCCCTTCGACGGATAGACAATCAACTTACCGCCGGACAGGCCTTTGCCGAAGTAATCGTTGCTGTCGCCCACCAGCTCCAGCGTCAATCCTTTGGGGATGAACGCCCCAAAGCTCTGACCGCCGGCTCCGTTGCATTTTACAATGTAGGTGTCGTCCTCCAGCGTGTCGCGGTATCTTCGCGTGATCTCCGAGCCGAAAATCGTGCCGAAGGAACGGTTGACGTTAGAAACGTTAATCTCAATACTGCGCTTCTGTTTGTGTTCCAGCGCGCTTCCCATCTGTTTTAAGAGCACCCGCTCATCAATGGATTTTTCCAGCTCAAAATCATAAATCTTTTTCGGGTCGAAGATAACTTTATCCTTTGGTCCGGCAAACGGATTGTGCAGAATATTGGTCAGGTCAAGCTTGGCCGCGTTTCCGGTAAGATTCTCTCTCACTTTCAGCATGTCACTCCGACCCACCAGCTCATCCACAGTACGGACGCCGAGCTTTGCCATATACTCGCGCAGCTCCTGGGCAATAAACCGCATAAAGTTCATCACATACTCCGGTTTTCCGGAAAAGCGCTTCCGCAGCTCCGGGTTCTGAGTGGCGACACCCACCGGGCAGGTATCCAGATTACAGACGCGCATCATCACACAGCCCATGGTCACCAGCGGAGCCGTGGCAAAACCAAATTCCTCCGCGCCGAGCATAGCGGCGATCGCCACATCCCGGCCGCTCATCAGCTTGCCGTCAGTCTCAATCCGGACTTTGTTCCGCAAACCGTTCATGATCAGAGTCTGATGCGTCTCCGCCAGCCCCAGTTCCCACGGGAGTCCCGCATTGTGGATGGAACTCTGAGGCGCTGCGCCCGTGCCTCCGTCATATCCTGAAATCAGAATGACCTGTGCGCCGGCTTTCGCCACGCCGGCCGCGACTGTGCCGACACCGGCTTCCGAAACCAGCTTGACCGAAATCCGCGCCTTGTTGTTTGCATTTTTCAGATCGAAAATCAGCTGTTCCAGATCCTCGATCGAATAGATATCGTGATGCGGCGGCGGGGAGATCAGCGACACGCCGGGGGTGGACATTCTCGTCTTCGCAATCCAGGGATAAACTTTCTTTCCGGGAAGATGACCGCCCTCGCCGGGCTTCGCACCCTGCGCCATCTTGATCTGAATCTCCTGCGCACTGACCAGGTAACGGCTGGTCACGCCGAATCGTCCGGAAGCCACCTGCTTGATCGCTGAACAACGATCCGTATCCAGACGCTCCAGGCTCTCTCCGCCCTCACCGGAATTGGATTTTCCATGCAGCCGGTTCATCGCGACAGCCAGGCACTCGTGCGCCTCCTGGGAAATGGAACCGTAGGACATGGCACCGGTCTTAAAACGGGTCACGATCGAGTCCACGCTCTCCACCTCATCGATGGGAACACCCTTCTTCGGATAGACAAAATCCAGCGTCCCGCGGATATTCATCACATCGTTCTCGTTGTTTACCAGCGACGTGTACTGTTTGAACAGATCGTAGTCTCCGCGGCGCGTGGACTGCTGCAGCAGATGAATCGTCTGCGGGTTGTACAGATGCTTCTGCGCACCACTGCGCATCTCATGCCGCCCCACGCTGTCCAGGGTCTTCTCCGTACCCAGTCCCAGCGGATCGTAGGCTCTGGAGTGAAGGATGTCCACATCATGCTCAATATCCTTTAAACCGATGCCGCCGATCCGGCTGACGGTGCCGGTAAAATATTTGTCAATGACAGCCTTATCGATACCGATCGCCTCGAAAATCTTGGATCCCTCGTAGGACTGGAGAGTGGAAATACCCATCTTGGAGGCAATTTTCACAATACCATGCAGGATCGCGGAATTGTAGTCATCAATGGCTGCATAATAATCTTTATCCAGAAGGTGGTCATCAATCAGCTGCAGAATCGTATCCTGTGCCAGATACGGGTTGATCGCGCAGGCACCGTAGCCGAGTAGCGTGGCAAAATGATGCACTTCCCGGGGCTCGCCGCTCTCCAGGATCAGGGCGACAGCCGTTCTCTTCTTCGTCTGCACCAGCTGCTGCTGCAGGGCGGAAACCGCCAGCAGGGACGGGATCGCCACATGGTATTCATCCACCCCCCGGTCAGAGAGGATCATCACGTTTGCGCCCTCCCGGTACGCCCGGTCAGCCTCCACAAAGAGACGCTCGATCGCTTTCTCCAGGCTGGTGTTTTTATAATAGATCAGGGAAATCACACTGACCTTAAAGCCCGGACGGTTCATGTTTTTTATCTTCATCAGATCCGTATTCGTCAGAATCGGATTACGGATTTTCAGCACCTGACAGTTGTCTGGCATCTCTTCCAGAATGTTACCGTCCTCGCCCACATAGGTGGTGGTGGAAGTGACAATTTCCTCGCGGATGGCGTCAATGGGCGGGTTGGTCACCTGGGCGAACAGCTGCTTAAAGTAGTTAAACAGAGGCTGATGATCGTCGGACAGCGCCGCAAGCGGGATATCGATACCCATCGCCGCGGTTCCCTCCTGGCCGTCCCTGGCCATGGGAATCATGACGTTTTTCATAGATTCATAGGAGTAACCGAAAGCCTTCTGCATGCGGCTTAAATCCTCCCCTTTGTAGCGCGGCACGCGCTCGTTGGGAATTTTTAAATCCTTCAACTCCAGCATATACTCGTCAATCCACTGGCCGTAAGGCTGCTTACCCGCGTAACTCTCTTTCAGTTCCTCGTCGTCGATGACTTTCCCCTGCACTGTATCCACCAGAAGCATCTTGCCCGGGCGCAGACGATCCTTCGCCACAATCTTTGTCGGGTCAATATCCAGGACACCCACCTCGGAGGAGAGGATCAGGTAATCATCGTCGGTGATATAATAGCGGGACGGGCGCAGGCCATTTCGGTCTAATACCGCTCCCAGCAAATCGCCGTCGGAAAACACGATCGATGCCGGACCGTCCCACGGCTCCATCATCGTTGCATAATATTGGTAAAAATCCTTTTTCTTCTGGGACATGATGTGGTTGTTCTCCCAGGGCTCCGGGATAGTGATCATCACCGCCAGCGGAAGCTCCATGCCGCTCATCACCAGAAATTCCAGCGTGTTATCCAGCATGGCTGAATCAGACCCCGCCACATTGACCACCGGCAGGATCTTGGAAAGCTGTCCTTTTAAATGTTCCGACTCCATCGTCTCCTCACGGGCCAGCATCTTGTCCGAATTGCCGCGGATCGTGTTGATCTCGCCGTTATGTACGATAAAACGGTTCGGGTGCGCACGCTCCCAGCTCGGATTCGTGTTGGTCGAAAAGCGGGAATGCACGGTGGCGATGG
>JAJQAD010000239.1 GCA_021204005.1 Clostridiales bacterium | reverse complement strand
CGAGATGTATGAGAAGGGAAGGTTTCGCCCGGCTTTTATTATCGGCGTGCCGGTGGGGTTTGTGAATGTCGTGGCGGCGAAAGAACTGATTCTGGAAACAGATATCCCGTACATCATCAATCGGGGCAGAAAGGGCGGCAGCAATGTGGCGGCGGCCATCTGCAACGCTATTTTATATCTGCTGTAACTTTTTTGCACAGCTATTGCCATCTTTATCTGCAAAAAACAGATAAAGAAGTAAAAAAAATAATATACATCACAGAAAGAGTTGATGTAATATTACATAAAGTATGTTTGTTCATAATCAGGATTGCAAATGTTGTGTATTTTATATGCCTGGTTTTGAATGTATAAAAACAGCATAGGTGAGCAATCGGTGCCGGAGAAATGAATCAGGCAGCAGACGGTCTTTTCGCTTATAGCACGAACAGGCAGTCAGTCGGCCGGTCGGTTTTAACGGTTAAAAGGGAAACAGGTGAAAATCCTGTACGATCTCGTCACTGTGAGCAGGGAGTGTCCATCCTGGTGCGGCAGCACAGCCACTGAGGCAATTGGGAAGGCGGATGGATACGGCGATCTGTGAGTCAGGATATCTGCCGGTTGTATGGAACTGTTATCTGTGACAGTTCCAAAGGTACAGGAATAAAAGTCCCCGGTCACGAGTAATTGGCTGGTACCGAAGCAGCGTATGGCTGCGGATCTTTTACTTCTTGCAGGTAAAAGATTTTTTGTTTTATGGAAAAGAAAAATGTGCTTATCGTATTTGGCTTTTTTCTTTTATGGAACAGCCGCTAAGGCGAGCGACCTGCAATTTTTATTCTCTGTACACTCTTATTATAAATTTGCCGTACCTATGCGGCGAAAAGGAGGACAAGTATGAAGAGGAAACAGTGGGTGGCATGGCTCGCAGCGGCAGCTCTGGCTGTGGGTATGCTGGCAGGATGCGGAAGCAGCAGCGATGATTCCGCAACGACAACGGACACGGAGAGTGCAGCGCAGGAAGAGGAGGTTTCTGCGGAGGCGGAGACAGCCGAGGCGGACACGGAGGATGATCAGGCGCTGGCGGATAATGTGGCGGCACTGATTGACGCGATCTATGTGCAGGAATGGACTGAGGACACCGAGGAACAGTGCGCGGCAGCAAAGGAGGCATGGGACGCATTGACAGATGAACAGAAAGAGCTGGTAGAAGGCGAGGAGGCAGATCCGGATTACTTCGGAAGAGATACCGGTGACGCGTCGCTGGATGATCCTCTGAATGCGGACGACATTGGAGAAAACGAGATCCTGGTTGTAAGCTTTGGTACTTCTTTCAACGACAGCCGTGCGGAGGATATCAAGGGAATTGAGGATGCGCTTCAGGAAGCATATCCGGACTGGTCGGTGCGGCGTGCGTTTACGGCGCAGATTATTATCAACCATGTTCTGGCGCGTGACGGCGAGTCCATTGATAATGTAGAGCAGGCTCTGCAGCGCGCGGTAGACAACGGCGTGAAAAACCTGGTCATTCAGCCGACACATCTGATGCACGGAGCGGAGTACGATGAGCTGGTAGAGGCGGTTGAGGAATACACAGACAGCTTCGAGAGTGTTAAGATTGCGGAGCCGCTTCTCGGTGAAGTGGGCGATGATGCTACGGTGATCAATGAGGACAAGGCGGAGGTTGCTGAGATCGTGACTGCGGAGGCAGTTGAGACCGCTGGCTATGAGAGCCTTGACGCGGCGGCAGAAGACGGCGTGGCATTCGTCTTCATGGGACACGGCACTTCTCACACCGCGAATGTGACCTACAACCAGATGCAGACACAGATGGAGACGCTAGGTTATGATAATGTCTTCATCGGCACGGTAGAAGGCTATGACGGAACTTCCTGCGAGGAAGTGATTGAGAAGGTTGCAGCTGCAGGTTACACGAAGGTTGTTCTTCGTCCGCTGATGGTGGTTGCAGGCGATCACGCGAACAACGATATGGCCGGTGAGGATGAGGATTCCTGGCTGAGTATGTTTGAGGCGTCCGGAAGCTTCGAGAGCATCGAGACACAGATTGAGGGTCTTGGACGGATTGAGGCGATTCAGGAGCTTTATGTAGAGCATACAGCGGCTGCGATGGCTGAGTAAAGAGTTTTTTCTGGCGCTGATATGTGACGGATACCGAAAGTGCTGCTGGTGTATATTAAGACAACCGGGGTACCCCCCCTGCAAACCTGCCTTAATATACATCGGCAGCACTTTCTGCATCCTGTGCATAGGATTGTAGTCGGTTTGTACTTAATAATTTGTCAGATAAGGTATGTGATAATTAAAAAAAATTGTAAAAAAAATAGAATCGATAATTTGCTGTCTGTGTTATCCTAAATTCTAAGATGCAGATTTATAAATAATTCCGAGGGGGCAGATATGGACAGATTTCAGATTACCGTGGTTCGCGGCGGGATGGAAAAGAAGATTGAGGGACAGGCGGGGGAATCGCTTCTCGCAGCGCTTTCCGAACATGATATTTACCTCAGCGCGGCGTGCGGCGGAAAGGGCAGATGCGGAAAATGCGGCGTGCAGATGGTCAGCGGGGCGACGGAAATCACGGAGGCTGACCGGCTGTTTTTTCACGAGTCACAGTTGGTGCACGGCATGCGACTGGCCTGTGAGGCGTATCCGCAAAGGGATTGCAGGATAGTGATTGAGACCGGCGATGAGTCGGATTTCGAGATTGTGACAGAATATGCCAGTGAGGAGAATGGCGCTGAGAACGGTGAAAATGGCGCAGCTGCTCATGCAGGCGGTGATGTGATCGATAAAAATGACACGGCCAATGCTGAGAACAGAGAAAAAATGAAAGAGTCGGAATACGATATCGCGATCGATATCGGCACAACGACGATCGCGGTGAGCCTGATCGGGCGCGCAGGCGGAAAAGTATGTAATACGGTGACGCGCATTAATCACCAGCGGGCGTACGGTGCGGATGTAATTTCCCGGATACAGGCAGCCAACGACGGAAAGCTGGGAGAATTAAGCCACAGCATCCGTATGGATCTGTATGAGAGTATGGGCAAACTGCTTTCCGGAGCGGGGGTGACTTTTTCACAGATTCGCAGAGTTGCCATAGCGGGAAACACAACGATGGGACATCTTCTGATGGGATATCCCTGTGAAACGCTTGGGGTTTATCCCTTTGACCCGGTGAATATTGAAACGACACAGGTTCGTTTTGAAGAGTTGTTCGGCACCGCGGCAGCGGAAATGGCGGAACAGGAGGGCGTTCCTCATTATGCGGGAGAAGAAAATGCCGTCATTCTGCTTCCGGGAATTTCCACCTACGTAGGTGCTGATATAGCGGCGGGACTTCTGGTCTGTGGGTTTGATCACCGGGAGGAGGTCAACGTATTGATTGACCTGGGAACCAATGGTGAGATGGCAATCGGAAACCGGGAGAAAATTCTGGTTACTTCCACAGCAGCCGGACCGGCATTTGAGGGCGGAAACATCTCCTGCGGGATGGGAAGCGTCAGCGGCGCAATCTGCCAGGTGGAGATAAGTGGAACCGAAGTGACCTGTGAGACGATTGGCGGGAAAGCACCCCTGGGGTTGTGTGGTACCGGAGTGATCGAGAGCGCTTATGAATTGCTGAAGGAAGAGTGGATCGATGAGACCGGTATGCTGGACGAGGATTACTTTGACGATGGGTTCCCTCTTGCGAAGACACCGGACGGAGAGGACATTTCCTTTTCTCAGAAAGACGTGCGGGAAATTCAGCTGGCAAAATCTGCTGTCCGGGCAGGTCTGGAGACGTTGCTTTTGCGCTACGGTGTGACGTACGATGAGGTTTCCCACGTATATCTGGCGGGCGGGTTCGGCTACCGCATGAACCTGGAAAAAGCCACCGGAATCGGTCTGCTGCCGGAGGAGCTTCTGGAAAAGACAGAGGCGGCAGGCAACAGTTCCCTGGGCGGTGCGGTGGAATACCTGACCGGGGAGGGCGCGGACACGCGGATGGAGAGGATCATCGGGATTTCTGAGGAGATTCCGCTGGCATCGGATAAAGATTTTAACCGGTTTTATACGGACTATATGTTTTTTGAATGATACCAGGGTCAAAATAAGATAATATGAAGTGACCTCACATTTGTAACAACGTGGATTTACCTGTAT
>JAJQAD010000184.1 GCA_021204005.1 Clostridiales bacterium | reverse complement strand
TTATTACCGTGGAGGATGCAGACTTTGCGGATGATCTGGAAGAAACACTGGATTCTGACTCCATTGCTCTGATGGATACGGATTCCGCCCAGATGCTGGGCGACCGGGAAATCGGAACGCTCTCGTCGGTTGTCAGTCAGTATGATGTGTCGGGGGACTATACACAGATTGATTATAACGGATCTCCGCTCAAAGTCTCTGCGCTTGCTTATGCGGGATTTTTTAAGTGGGTGAACAATCGTGAAAGCGGCGTTCCGGGATATGTGACGGTCAATCCGGTAACGATGTCCGCCTCCTACGTGGAGATGTCTGAGGGAATGATTTATGTTCCAAGCGCCTGCTTCGGGGAATATGCGGATCGTTACATATGGAAGCATTACCCTACGCTGCTTCTGGATGCCGCACATTTTGAAGTGGACGAGGAGGGAAATCCTTTTTACGTTACAACTGTTTACCGGCGCACAATCGGGGTGTTTGGCGGGGAGGACGTTTCCAGTGCTATTATCTTGGACCCGGTTACGGGAGATTTGCAATATTACGATGTAGAAGATGTGCCTCAGTGGGTGGATGTTGTCTACCCGGGGAATCTGATCTGTATTCAGTACAACTGGTATGGCAAGCTCTCGAACGGATTTTTTAATAGTTTCATTGCAAAAAAAGGATGCAAGATGATTACGGAATATGCCGCTGTTGTTGACGAGGAGAGTGATGAGGATGATACGCCTTCTGTAGACTATGGGTATGTGTCAAAGGATGGCGACATCTGGATTTACACCGGTGTCACATCGGTAAATAATGACAGTTCTAATATCGGGTTTATTTTGTCAAATGAACGCACCGGAGAGACCCATTACTACAGTATTGCCGGTGCGGATGAGAAATCCGCTATGAACGCGGCCGAGGGTGAGGTGCAGGAAAAAGGCTACCAGGCCAGTTTTCCTTCTCTGATTAATGTGGATGGGAATCCCACCTATATTATGGTACTGAAAGATGCCAGCGGTCTGGTGAAACTGTACGCTGCGGTCAATGTGGAGCAGTACAATATCGTGACGACGGCCTCCTCGCAGGCGGAATGTATTGAAAAATACCGGGTGCTGATGGGAACGGCGGAAGATGCAGAAAACGACGGCTCTTCGGGAAGCGATAATAACGCTGACGGAGCGGAATTTTCGGATGGATCTGACACATCCGGGGGTTCGGATAGTACCGATACATCCGGAAATGCGGATGGAACCGGCGCAGCAGAGGATTCGGAAGAATCGGGAACATCGGCAGGCAGTTCCGGCGATTCATCCGAAACAGCGGAACTGGTTCCGGACATGGAGGGAACCATTGTTATCTCTGATATACGGTTGATTGATATTGATGGGAATACTTACTGTTATTTGCTTACAGATGAAAACGGAATGTATCGGATTAAAGTGGCGGATCAGGAGGATGTACTTTTCCTTGAGGCGGGCGATGAAGTATATATTACGGCTAGCGGGAAGGAAATTCTGTCGATTTCCATAGAGGATTAATAAGAAGAAAGGTCAAAGATAGAGCAGAGGCATGGCGAAGAATTTTTTCGAGGTGTTTCCTCAGTTAAAACTGAATGGAGATCTGGCGGAGATGATTGAGGGTACTACCGTGTCGCGGGTTTCAACGACCTCGCGACGCGATTATCTGCGCATTTATCTTTCAAGCAGCCGTTTGATTCCCAAACAGAAAGTATTTGTTCTGGAGAAGGAAATCAAGCGACAGCTTTTTGCGAAGAAGAAAATCCGGATCTGTGTCATGGAAAGCTTCCATCTCTCGGAGCAGTATACGCTGCCGAATCTGATGGAGGCTTATTGGCCGTCTATCTTAAAAGAATTTCAGAACTACAGCCTTGTGGAATATAATCTGCTCCGCCACGCGAAGTATGAGTGTCTGGAGGGGGTGAAGTCACCCGGACTGAATTCCCGGACGGAAATTTCGATAAAAAATGATGAGGAAGAACGCTTGATTCTGACTCTGGAGGATTCTCTTCTGGCTCACCAGAAGGAGGAAGAGATTTATCACATTCTGGAAAAAATTCTGAATGAGAGGTGCGGTCTTTCTGTCAGCATTTCCATCCGGTTCTGCGAAAAGCAGGAGTCGAAACACCGGAAAAATGCGGAGATACAGCTGAAAAATGAAGTGAAAAATATCGTCCGCAATTCATCCTTTTATAAGGAAAAGACGGAGGAATATCTGA
Source organism: Clostridiales bacterium (assembly GCA_021204005.1). Classification (GTDB taxonomy): domain Bacteria; phylum Bacillota; class Clostridia; order Lachnospirales; family Lachnospiraceae; genus Eubacterium_I. Next base: position 1,973 of record JAJQAD010000184.1, on the reverse strand, counting down.
CGGGCGATGCGGGCTCAGATACGCCCTGGGAGAATGAAGCTTCAGGCAAACGGCACAGACATATAGATGTTCAGAATGGTGTTGGCGCGGGACAGAATGCGACACACAATCCGGGAGCACAGAATGCTTCTGACAAGAACAGCATAAGCCATACTCCGGATGGCCGCAAAGTATATAACACTGGGACAGCTTCAAATGGGCGCGGCGGGAATCATCCGGACAATTCGGGCCGCGAGGGCCGCAGCCGGGGAAATTACGGAAGCTACCGCCGCAGCGACAATCCGGACGTCATCTATGGGCGGGACTTTGACGATGAACCCATCCGCATCGACCAGATCGCCGGGGAGATGGGCGACGTGGTCATCCGCGGGCAGGTGCGCTCCATGGACGAACGTCCTATCCGCAACGAAAAGACGATCGTTATGTTTGCCGTCACGGATTTTACCGACACAATTATGGTGAAGATGTTCTGCAGAAATGAGATGCTCCCGGAGATCAAAAAGGGTGTTTTTGAAGGTGCGTTTCTGAAAATCAAGGGTGTGACCACAATCGACCGCTTTGACCATGAGCTTACCATCGGTTCCATCCTGGGCATGAAGAAGATTCCCTCCTTTGTGACGACACGGATGGACACCAGCCCCGAGAAGCGGGTGGAGCTCCACTGTCACACCAAGATGAGCGACATGGACGGCGTCTCTGATGTGAAGGATATCATCAAGCGCGCCATGAAGTGGGGACACAAGGCGCTCACCATCACCGACCACGGCGATGTCCAGGCTTTTACCGACGCGGCGCATGCCCTTTCCAAGGACGATGATTTTAAGATTTTATACGGGATGGAAGCCTATCTGGTGGACGACCTGAAGGGTCTTGTGGAGAACCCTCGCGGGCAGAGGCTGGATGGCACTTTTGTGGTTTTTGACCTGGAGACTACCGGATTCAGCCCGGAGAAAAATAAGATTATTGAGATCGGCGCGGTGAAAGTGGAAGACGGGAAGATTACGGAGAAGTTTTCCACCTTTGTCAATCCGCAGACGCCGATTCCTTTTGAAATTGAAAAACTGACCTCCATTAATGATGAGATGGTGATGGGGGCGCCATTGATCGCGTATGCGCTGCCGGAGTTTATGGAATTTTGCGAGGGTGCGGTGATGGTGGCGCACAACGCGGATTTTGATATGAGTTTTATCCGGAAAAACTGCGAACTGCTGGGGCTTCCCTGCGATAAGACAGTTCTGGATACGGTTTCTCTGGCGCGGACACTGCTGCCTCAGCTGAACCGTTACAAGCTTGATACCGTGGCGAAAGCGCTGAAGATTCCGTTGAATCACCACCATCGCGCGGTGGACGATGCCGGCTGCACGGCAGATATTTTTATGAAATTTGTCGATATGCTGCATGCGCAGGATATTGAAAATCTGGATCAGCTGGAGGAGATGAGCGCTTCCTCGGAGGAGACGGTCCGGAAACTGCCCACCTACCATGCTATTATGATTGCGCAGAATGATATCGGGCGCGTGAACCTGTATAAGCTGGTTTCCGACTCACATATCAAATATTTTAACCGCCGCCCCCGGGTACCAAAGAGTGAGTTTTCGCAGTACCGCGAGGGGATCCTGCTCGGCTCGGCCTGCGAGGCGGGCGAGCTGTACCGGGCGATTTTAAACGGCCGGCCGAAGGAGGAAATTCGCAGGATTGCATCCTTTTACGATTATCTGGAGATTCAGCCGCTGGGAAACAATGCGTTTATGCTGCGGGATGAAAAAAGTCCGGTGGAGACGGAGGAAGATATCCGGGATATCAACCGTAAAATCGTATCGCTGGGTGAACAGATGAATAAGCCGGTTGTGGCCACCTGCGACGTACATTTTCTGGATCCGGAGGATGAGGTGTACCGACGCATCATCATGGCGGGCAAGGGCTTTAAAGATGCGGACGACCAGGCGCCGCTGTTTTTGCGCACTACAGAGGAA
>JAJQAD010000095.1 GCA_021204005.1 Clostridiales bacterium | reverse complement strand
CGGGAAAATTTCTTAATTTACCTCTTGACAAAGGTCACTTCATAACAGTGAGATATATGTGAGATATATGTGAGATAGCAAATCTTGGATTTGCGTAATCGAACTTATGCAAAGCAGGTCATGAATAAGGATGAAGGAAAATTACTATGAAAAAAAAGGAACACGAGCAGGATCATGAACTCAGGATGTATGCGGTCAGGACGCACGAGGTGCGAAAGCAGCTGATCCCCCCGATCTTTTTTTTCGTGGGGGTCGGTGCGGTGATTCTGATTTCCGTGGTGCGCCGTCAGCAGTCGCTTGACGCCGGCGAAGTGGAGATGACGACCCATGCGATCGAGGTGGACTATCTGACTGCTGCCATCGGGCTGGATATCTATGAGAATACAGATGAGCTGGACGACAGCTACGGAGATTATTTTTACCACGGCGCGGATTTTTACGAGGCGAACGTGGAGACGGATTTTGAACTGTTTGACCATGTGGGAGTTCTCGTGTTTGAGGGGGAGGATCAGGTGGAAGCCGTCCGTTGGACGAACAGTGACGACGAAGTGACGCAGGACGATGTGGCTGCCATGGCGGAGGAACTGACCACGGCATACGGAGATTATGAGCAGGATGCTTCCGGCGTGTATTACTGGTATGCGGCGGAGGACGGTACACTCGGGGAAAACGACGAAGTGGCATGGGTTTCCTGCGGACTGAATGAGGATGGAATTCTGGTGATTGAGGCCAGTACGGAATGATACAAGGGACAAAAGTATCATGCTCCTTTATCGCCTTAAGCATAGAAATAGAAAGAGAGGGAGGATATTATGATTTACAAAAAGTTTCAGGATCTGGAACTGTCCGCGCTGGGACTGGGGGCGATGCGTCTGCCGACGATTGACGGGCAGGAGGGATGCATCGACGAGGCGGCCGCGCGGGAGATGGTGGATTATGCCATGAAGAACGGCATCAACTATTACGATACCGCTTACGGCTATCACAACGGGCAGTCGGAGATTGTGATGGGGAAGATTTTAAAGGATTATCCGAGGGAGAGCTTTTATCTGGCCTCCAAATTCCCTGGATACGATCCGGCGAACATTCCGAAAGGAAAGGAAATTTTTGAGGAGCAGCTGAAAAAGTGTCAGGTGGACTATTTTGATTTTTATCTGTTCCATAATGTCAATGGTACCAACATTGATCCTTATCTGGATGATGAGAGCAACGGCCTGTATTCCTATCTGATGGAGCAGAAGAAAAACGGCAGAATCAGGCATCTCGGTTTTTCCGTGCATGGGGATTATGATATTACAAAGCGTTTTCTGGAAGCATATGGGGAGGATATCGAGTTCTGCCAGATCCAGCTGAACTGGATTGACTATGATTACCAGGAGGCAAAGCGCAAGATCGAGCTGCTGGGAGAATATAATATCCCTGTCTGGGTCATGGAGCCGCTGCGCGGCGGTAAGCTGGCCGCGCTTCAGAATGTGTACGCGGATAAGCTGAAAGCCATGCGCCCGGAGGAGACAGTTCCCGGTTGGGCGTTCCGCTTTCTGCAGACAATCCCGACCGTGTGTGTGACGCTCTCCGGTATGTCCAATTTTGAACAGTTACAGCAGAATATTGAAACGTTCCGGACAGAAGAGCCGCTCTCCGAGGCGGAGTGGAATGGACTGATGGAAGTCAAGAGCGAGATGTTCAATGAGAAGACACTTCCCTGCACTTCCTGCCGTTATTGCACTTCTTACTGTCCTCAGGGGTTGGATATCCCGGCTTTGATATCGGTATATAATGACCAGGCTCTGACTAGCGGCGATCTGGCGGTGCCGGCGTGGCTGCTGGGGCCGATTCCGGAAGAAAAGTGGCCGTCCGCCTGTGTCGGATGCAGAAGCTGTGAAAAAGTCTGTCCGCAGGAGATCAAAATCTCCGAGATGATGACGGCGTTCGCGGCGGCAATCCAGAAGTAACCTGTGCCTTAAGGTTTTCCCTGTATAATGGAAAAAAAGATTGATATTTAGCGGATGATTGCTTATAATAATGCTCGTTGAGTGAAAAATTTCATTGATATAGCATAAAGTGGCAACCTGAGTGGCTGTGCCGTCAGAATCGCCGGAAATAAAATACAGATGCATGGAGGAAAAAGAATGTACGGAACAGAGGAAATTCGACTTGTTGACCCCGAAGTGGCAGACGCGATTGACGCGGAACTGGAACGCCAGAACGATCACATCGAGCTGATCGCATCTGAAAACTGGGTCAGCCCGGCGGTGAGGGAAGCCCAGGGCAGCGTGATGACAAACAAATATGCGGAAGGGTATCCGGCCAAGCGCTACTACGGCGGCTGCGACTGTGTGGATGTGGTGGAAAAGCTGGCGATAGAGCGCGCGAAAAAGCTGTTTGACGCCGAGTATGTTAACGTGCAGCCGCACTCTGGTGCGCAGGCAAATATGGCAGTGCAGTTTGCACTTCTTAAGCCCGGCGATACCGTGATGGGTATGAACCTGGATCACGGCGGACATCTGACCCACGGGTCGCCGGTAAATTTCTCCGGCGTGTATTTCAACATTGTTCCTTACGGTGTCAATGACGAGGGATTCATTGACTATGATAAAGTAGAAGAGATCGCATTAGAGTGCAAGCCGAAGATGATCATCGCGGGTGCCAGTGCATATGCGAGAACCATCGATTTTCCCCGGTTCCGTGAGATTGCGGACAAGGTCGGCGCTTACCTGATGGTGGACATTGCCCACATTGCCGGACTGATTGCGGCAGGGATTCATCCCAGCCCGATGCACTATGCAGATGTGGTGACCACCACAACCCACAAGACCCTGCGCGGACCGCGCGGCGGTATGATTCTGGTTTCCAAGGAGTCCATGGAGAAGAATAATTTCAACTTCAACAAGGCTGTTTTCCCCGGGATCCAGGGCGGCCCGCTGATGCACGTCATCGCTGCGAAAGCGGTTTGCTTCAAGGAAGCACTCTCGGATGAGTTTAAAGCTTACCAGCAGAATGTGGCGGACAACGCGCAGGCACTCTGCAAGGGACTGCTTGACCGCGGAATCAGCATTGTATCCGGCGGCACGGATAACCATCTGATGCTGGTGGATCTGACTCCGTTCGAACTGACGGGCAAGGCAGTGGAGAAGCTCCTCGATGAGGCACACATCACCGCGAACAAGAATACCATCCCGAATGATCCGAAGTCACCGTTTGTGACCAGCGGTATCCGTCTCGGTACACCGTCCGTGACCTCCCGCGGTACGAACACGGCGGATATGGACAGGATCGCGGAGGCGATTGCCATCGTGATCAAAGAGGGCGAGGAAGGCGTGGCAAAAGCACGCACGATTGTGGACGGACTGACTGCGAAGTATCCGTTGAAGTAAAGAAAGATCGTCTGAGCATATATCAGCGCAGATATCGGTCCCCGCAGACCAGATACACTGGTTTGCGGGGGTTTTTGTATTTGTTGCGGAAGCATGACGGTGTGCTGAATCCGATTGAAATTAGCAAGTCATCAAATCCGGGGACAGAGTTAGTAAAGGTGTTTCGGCTGCTGGACAGATACTCTCCCCCGGTCAAAGGGGGCAGTAATCTGCATGAAATCTGAAATTGGCGCGATTGACAGGGATAACTATATCGTGCCGGTCTGGCTGATTTGAATGATAGAAAATCTGATTGTTACTTCTGCGCCTCATAAGCGGCACGCACCGCTTTGGAGAGCTGGTCGGGACATGAGGTCGGCTTAAATCCGCAGCGGATCCCGGCCAGTGTGGATTCTACTTCGTCCACAGTGCGCCCGGTCACCAGGCGGGAGACACCCTGCAGATTGCCATTGCAGCCGCCGGTGAATTTTACGTTCTTTACAATGTTGCCGTCCAGTTCCACTTCGATCTGTGTGGAGCAGGTGCCGTTGGTTTTGTATGTGTAGCTCATTTGTATTCCTCCTTATTTTTCTGTGAAAGTGTTGTGAACAGACAGGCAGATTGGCTTGCTGCGCAGTGCACGTGTCTGTCTGTTCCGCATTTTATCATGACACGACAGAGCCGGTCAAGTCAGGAATTTTTTTCTGAGATATAATGCTTTCGATATTGCTGTGGTTTGCATAGTGATCCGGATCATCGTGAAATAACTGGAAGGGAAAGGCATAGGTTCCGATGCTCGGGGGTTTGACAGTTAAATAGAGAAAAAACCTATCGCAGACCGCATAAAG
>JAJQAD010000059.1 GCA_021204005.1 Clostridiales bacterium | reverse complement strand
TTTCTGGACAGAGCAGCCGCGAAAACACCGGAGGAAGCCACCGACATGCTCCACCAGATGCTGCTCTGTGACTCCTATCTTATGAGCACAAACGCCATCACCATAGACGGCGAACTGGTCAACATCGACGGCAGCGGCAACCGGGTCGCAGCGCTGATCTACGGGCCGAAAGAAGTGATTGTTGTGGCGGGGATGAACAAAGTATGTCCGGATCTCCACTCTGCATACCGGAGAATCAAAGATATCGCCTCACCGCCAAACTGTGTACGTCTGAGCAAAAATACCCCCTGCGCACAAACCGGCCGATGCGGAGACTGTCTCGGAGAGGACAGCATCTGCAGCCAGACAGTCATCACGCGCCGCAGCGGCATCCGCGGCCGAATTAAAGTGATTCTGGTTGGGGAAGAGCTGGGATACTGATTTTTAACCCACAGAGTCAGAAATTCACATATCATTGTGATCTATTTTTCTCAGAAAACAACCCACTCAATTTGAATTTTTCTACTTCTTGTGGGTTAATTTATCGGATTGCAACCCACTTATTTTGATGTTCTCTGCATCTTGTGGGTTCGCTCGCCGGGCAATTGCATGAAAAGGCGACCTGCAAATCTTAAAAACAGATTTTGCAGGCCGCCACTGATAATTTCTACATTCTTTCCGGAGCGGAAAACCCTAACAGTTCAATCCCCGTCTCCAGCACGCTTTTCGTCAGCTCCAGCAGCCGGATATATCCCGCCTGCACCGTTTTGTCTTCCTCCGCCATAATTTTCGTGGCATGGTAGAAGCGATTCAGCGCGTTTGCCAAATCATAGATATAGGCACAGATTTTATGGGGTGCGGTCTCCAAAAAGGCCGCCTCCATCACACTGTTAAACTTCGCGATCTCCAGCATCAGATCTTTTTCCTCCGCCGTTTTTGCCGGAAGGATCGCACATCCGTCTGCGGAAAGCCCCGCCTCCGCATATTTTTTCAGGATTGACTTGATACGGACAATCGTGTACAGGATATAAGGACCCGTATTTCCCTCAAAAGAGATAAAGCGGTCGATATCAAAGATATAATCCTTTGACGCCTGGTTGGAAAGGTCTCCGTATTTTAAAGCGGCCAATCCTACTATTTTTGCGATATCATGAGCCTCTTCCTCCCCGATCGAACGGTTCTCCATGATACGGGCGTATACCGCCTCGTTGATATCCGCGATCAGGTGCTCCAGGCGCATCACACCGCCGTCCCTGGTCTTGAAAGGCTTTCCGTCCTTGCCGTTCATCGTGCCGAAACCGACATTGACCATCTTCGTCTCCGGTTTCACATAGCCCGCTTTTTTCGCCACACGAAAGACCTGCGTAAAATGAAGCTGCTGGCGCTTGTCCGCCACATAAATATACTCCACCGGCGCATAGTCTTTCTCGCGCTCCAGGATCGTTCCCAGGTCAGAAGTCGCATAGAGCGCAGCTCCATCCGACTTGCGGACGATACAGGGCGGCAGCTCCTTGCTGTCCGTTTCCTCCGCGATATCCACGACCAGGGCGCCCTGACTCTCACAGGCAAGCCCCTGATCCACAAGATCCTGAATCAGGCCGGGTATGTACGGATCTGCGTCGCTCTCTCCTTTCCAGAGATCAAAGTGGACATCGAGATTGTTATAATTCTTCTCCAGATCCGCCTTGGAGACACGCATGATGTGCTCCCAGATCGCACGATAGGGCGCGTACCCCTGCTGCAATTTTAAAGTAGCCTGATGCGCCCGCTCGCTGAACGCCTCAACCTCCTTCGACTTTTTACTCGCCGCCGGGTAAATCTCCTCCAGCTCGCCGATCGTAAACGGTGCCTCCTCCGGATAAGCCCCGGTATAACTCTCATCAAAATAAACCAGATCCGGCTGACGCTCCCGCAGTTCCTCAATGATCAGTCCCATCTGCAGGCCCCAGTCGCCGAGATGGACGTCGCCAATCATATCATAACCCATAAAACGGCCCATACGCTTGATACTCTCGCCGATAATAGCAGAGCGCAGATGGCCGACATGGAGCGGCTTCGCCACGTTGGCTCCGCCGTAATCCACAATCACAGTCTCGCCATGGCCGATCTCCTCGACTCCCAGCTTCTCCGCGGCCTGCATCGCATTCATATAATCCGCCAGATACTGCTCCGACAGCTTCAGATTTAAGAAGCCCGGCTTCACAGACTCCACGGATGAAAAAATAGCATTGCCGGTTAAAACCTGCGCCACGTCATCTGCAATCAGAAACGGCGCTTTCCTGTACGCCTTCGCCGCCGCCATCGCTCCGTTGCACTGAAATTCACACAGATCCGGCCGGTTGGACAGGGTCACCTTACCGTACTTTTCCTCGTAGCCGGCATTCCCAAACGCCTTTGTCACTTCCGCAGAAATCAAATCTAATAACTTTTCCATTCTATTCTCCCTCTGATTGATCCGGATAACACGTATATTTCCGCAATTAGCCATGCGGCTCTGTGTCATGGTTCCCTGGTTCACCGGACAACCCCTCTTTGTTTTGAACTATACCCGGTCAGTATAGCATCATTTCCCAATTGCTTCAAGCCCGGCACAGAATCATTTTTGTTACTTCTCGTTTTTGTTACTTTTTTGCCATTCTTTTCCCTGCCAATCCAGATAAAATGCCCACAGCGAGGCCTGGCGCACCCTCAATCGTGCAATGTCAGATAATTTTTCATCGTTTTCAACGCAGATTTTTCCAGCCGGCTGACCTGCGCCTGAGAGATATGAATCTCGGAAGCCACCTCCATCTGCGTTTTTCCCTCAAAAAAACGCAGGCGGATGATACGGGATTCCCGCTCACCCAGCCGTTTGATCGCGTCGCTCAACGAAAGCTGCTCCACCCACCGGTCTTCCCGGTTCTTTTTATCACTGATCTGATCCATCACATAAAGAGGTTCTCCGCCATCCGAGTAAACCGGATCATACAGGCTGACCGGCGTCTGGATTGCATCAAGAGCATAAACAATGTCCTCTTTCGGAATACCGGTTTCCTCTGCGATTTCATTTAAACCAGGCTCTGAATCGGACGTCCTCATCAGCTGCTCTTTCGCCTGCATGGCTTTGTAGGCCGTGTCCCGGAGAGAACGGCTGACACGGACGCTGTTGTTATCTCTGAGATAACGGCGGATCTCGCCGATGATCATCGGAACGGCATAAGTAGAAAATTTCACGTCCATATCCGGGTTAAAATTGTCAATCGATTTTATGAGGCCAATGCAGCCGATTTGAAACAGATCATCAATATTGTCACTGGTGGAGGCAAATCTCCGAATCACACTCAGTACCAGCCGAAGATTGCCGCGGATATAGGTTTCCCTCGCTTCCATATCTCCTTTCCGGATTTTTTCAAATAATTCCTTTTTTTCCGTCTCTTTCAATATCGGAAGTGTGGAAGTATTTACTCCGCTGATTTCCACTTTATATCCCGCCATGCTGATCGCCTCCGCAAAAAAACTTTACTGAAAGAGTGCTCAAAATCATGGCAGCTTATACATATAAAAAGGAAATTAAATATGGCTGGATGATATTTCACCCAGCCATAATCCTGTACAATATAGTGTTTTCACCTTTACCCTTAGACATACAAAAAGATGTTTCACATCAGATCCATCTTTTCGTCTGTCCTTATTGAATCATTCATACTCCGCCTGGTCAACCAGAACCGCGTGCAGTACAAAGCGGTAATTATCCCCCGTGGAGGTACAGGTAGAAAGCGTCACAATCCTGTCATTGCAATCAGGCGTGATACCTGTGTTCTCCATGGAACCGGCCACCATAGTATCAATAAGGCTCTGATAGATTTCGTCCGGCGCATAACCGACTGTATAAATCTCACTGTCGTCCTTTACCTCCTCATAAGAAAAAATCTGATAACGGTAAGCAGTTGTCTCCGTGTAAATCGTAAAGTAGGGATTGGACTCGTAAAAATCCACCTCCCGCCTATACTTCTTCAGGCTTCCGAACATGGAACCGTTTTTCATATTATGCCCGTAAATAATATTGTAATAATCTGAAAAATCCGGAGAATTCGCCGCCTCCAGAAAAATACTGCCCGCCGAATAGGATTCCCCGTAGAGGTTCGTATGCAGATAAATGTCATTTGTCTCCCCATACAAAATGGGATAATCCACCGGAACAGACTCCGTATCGTCAAAACGAAGCCATCCGATGACATCCGCATTGATTGCCTTCAGGGAATCAAAATCAATCCGCACGGCCGCCCAGTCATATCCTTTGTCATCCTCTGTATCAGCATCTTCCTCCGCGTCTTCCCCGATAGCCACACATTCTCCTATCAGCTCCTCATACG
>JAJQAD010000202.1 GCA_021204005.1 Clostridiales bacterium | reverse complement strand
GGCTGCGCGCTGTGGAGTAATGGATTTTAGCTTTGACTCTTCTGTGGAGGAGGGAGAGCCAACGGAGAATTATCAGACAAATTTCGGTTCGGGTTTTGAAGGTCAGTACGGAACAAGGGAAAACCGGATTGAGATTTATATCGATGGCATCTGGTGCGTTTTTGCATACCATGAAAACGATTATGAGGGTGCGTCTTTTACAGTAGAAAATTCGACAGATAGTTCGATCATGCTGGAAGTCCGGAATGAGACGGGGGAGGAGTTTTCTTATGGAGATGATTACGTGTTGGAATACTATAACGAAGAGATTGATACCTGGACTGCAGTGCCGGCGGAGAATGAAGTCGAACAGGAAGATATTATTTATACTGCACAGGATGGTGATGTTAGTATCTGGAAAACAGATTGGTCAGAGATATATGGTGCGCTTTCCGCAGGAACATATCGTATAGCAAAAGAAATCCAGTCTTGTGAGGATGAGATATGCTATACATTGACAACGGAGTTTGAAGTGGAGTGAGTTTTACTTTTATTAAGAGGGGGAATGAGAACATGAAAAAGAAATTAACGACAACGATTCTGGCGGCAGGTCTGATTATCACGCTTGCCGGCTGCGGCAGCAGCTCCGCAGATTCGGGAGCGACAGACACGGTGGTGACAGCGGATTATGATGAGACAGTGACTGAGGACACTGTTACGGAATATGATAGCGATGGATCAGAGACGGCAGATGCCGAATTGGGATATACCGAGGAAGCCTATAGCCGGGACACCGTCGAAGAGGTTTCTGATGCATCAGATTCCTCCGGCAGCGATTCTTATGAACAGAAGCTGATCCGGACAGTAAATATCGATCTGGAGACGACAGAGTTTGACGATCTGATTACAAATCTGGAGACCAGGACAGAGGAAATGGGCGGATACGTAGAAAACTCAGAGGTCAGCTCATACTCCAGCGAATACACCAGCCGATGGGCCAGCCTGACGGTTCGTGTTCCGGCGGCCAGCCTGGACGAATTTGTTACCATGGTGGGTGAGAACGCCAATGTCACTCATACCACCGAGACCACAGAGGATGTGACACTGACTTATGTGGATCTGGAAAGCCATCTGACTGCGCTTCGTACGGAACAGGAGTCTTTGCTTGGCATGCTGGAGGCGGCGGAAACCACGGAGGATATTATCGCTATTCAGTCTCAGCTCACGGAGGTGAGATATGAGATTGAGAGCTATGAGTCCCAGCTTCGCGTTTACGATAACAAGGTAGACTATAGCACCTTGTATCTTTACATAGATGAAGTGGAGCGGGAAACCGCAGCAACGGGCGGAACATTCTGGGGCAGTGTCGGAACAAAGTTTAAGAATAATCTATACCGGGTGGGACAGGGATTCCGGAACTTTGCTATTACTTTTCTGGGGGTATTGCCAATTACTCTGATCATCGTCGTCCCGGTGGTTGTGATCTGCTTTGTGGTCGTCAATTTTCTGAAATGCCGGAAAGTGCGCACAGGGAAAAAGCTGCAGGAACAGGAAGAAAATGGGGAACGCGAGAATGGAGAAAGTGAAAAAGAGGACGCATTGAGTTAAGTTTCCTTTGCTATGCCGCATAAAGTTGTATCCTTCTGGAAAATAATAGTAAGAAAAGAATAATGAAAGCTGCGGTTTCAAGTATAACCCGCGGCGGAGTGGAAAGGATGCAAAACGAATGGCAGCATATTTAGAGATTATTGACGTGTACGCGAGAGAAATCCTGGATTCCAGAGGAAATCCGACGGTGGAGGCGGAGGTGAAGGTCCGGGATGGGAAGCATGTGTTTACCGGGAGGGCTTCCGTTCCTTCCGGCGCAAGCACGGGGGAGCATGAGGCCAGAGAACTGCGGGATGCGGACAGTGACCGTTATCACGGTCAGGGTGTGCGGCAGGCGGTGGTCAATGTCAACGACCGTATCCGCACGGTGCTTCTGGGAAAAAACGCCTCAGATCAGGTAGGTGTCGATCACATTTTGCAATGCACCGACGGGACGGAAAGCAAGTGCAACCTCGGTGCGAACGCCATGCTGGCGGTGTCCATGGCCTGCGCAAAAGCAAGTGCAAAAGCACTCAACCAGCCGCTGTTTCGCTATCTGGGCGGCGTCTATGGCGTCCGCATGCCGATCCCGATGATGAATATTTTAAATGGCGGGCGCCACGCGTCGAATACTGTGGATGTGCAGGAGTTCATGATTATGCCGGTTGGCGCAAAGGATGAACAGGGAAACGTGATGTTCCGGGAAGGTGTGCGTTGGTGCGTTGAGATCTATCACACACTTAAAAAGATTCTGGAGAGTAACGGTTATTCTACGGCTGTGGGAGACGAGGGCGGATTTGCACCTGACCTTAAAGATACGGAGGAAGTGCTGGATTACCTGATGCGCGCGGTCACGGAGGCCGGATATGAACCGGGCCGGCAGATTGCTTTTGCGCTGGATGTGGCGGCCAGCGAACTTTACAATAAAGACTCCGCACTCTATGATTTCCCGGGTGAGAGCCGGCGGAAGGAAGCGGAACTGATGGCGGCTGGGACGCAGTGCGAGAGCGGCAGCGTCCGTGAAATACTGCAGACTCCGCAACAGGAACTTCCGAAAGCGGAGACGAACGGCCTTCTGGCGGACACTATCTCCATGTCCGTGCACCGCACCACCGCGGAGATGATTGAATACTATGAAAATTTGATTGCCAATTATCCCATCATTTCCATTGAGGACGGTCTGGATGAGAATGACTGGAGCGGGTGGATCGAGATGACGAAGCGCCTTGGCGACCGGATTCAGCTGGTGGGGGATGACCTTTTTGTCACCAACTCAAAACGTCTGCGGGAGGGAATCACGAAAAAAGCGGCCAACGCCATTCTGATCAAGGTCAACCAGATCGGGACACTTACCGAGAGCTTTGAGGCGATTGTCACAGCAAAGCGGGCGGGATATCAGACAATCGTATCCCATCGCTCCGGAGAGACGGAGGACGCCATCATCGCGGATATTGCGGTGGCGTTAAACTGCGGACAGATCAAGACCGGCGCGCCCTGCCGCGGTGAGCGGACGGCGAAGTATAATCAGCTGCTGCGGATTGAGGAGATGGTGTATCACAGCCGGAAGAATCTGTAGAAAAAAAGGTGGGATTTTTTTGTGTTCCGGAGAGAGGGTGCAGCTATATGGTTGCACCCTCTCTCCACAAAGAGGGTCCTTCCGCCTGCCTGAGGGTCAATTTCGGCCAGGCTAAAAAAGTGAGCTTTTGGAACATATTATCTGGTATCCTGGACGGGTATTCTTTCTGTTAATCCGGAAAATCTGGATAATCATCCGGAAAATCCGGATTGTAATTTCAGACAAAATATCTTATAATACTATCACTTCTCGGAGAATTCCGTTCTCTGTATGGTATTGCAGTATATGCATTATCGCGTCATATGTATCAGCGCCGTTCGGCAAATGATTCATAAGAAGGTTATGTAAAAATAGTTTATACGAGTCAGCAGGTATTGAAATGTAATGGGAAAATTACTTGTAAAAGGTGACACATTATATTGTCTTGACTGGTGTGTATTTGATGTGTATAATGTAGGAGGGTATAGTTGAAACAGAGAGAATTAATAAAAAAGTTACGGGAGGCTGGATTCGTTTTTTACAGACATGGCGGCAATCATGACATCTATAGAAGGGGTAAGGAAGAAGAGAAAGTACCCAGACACAGAGAAATTAACGAAAAACTGGCCAGGGCAATTTTAAACAAGTGGAATTTGAAATAATAGAATATAGACAGAGGTGAATGCGTATATGAAAGTGGCATATCCGGTAATATTTACAGAAGTGGAGACAAATATTTTAATTGAGGTTCCTGATTTGAAAATTCTGACCGAAGCAAACGATGAGGGGAAACGGAAAGGATCCATGGCCGATGCAATTATGATGGCAAGAGATGCTATAGGAATTCATTGCATTTCTGCTGAGGATGATGGGATAGCATATGCAAAGCCGTCAGCGCTTTCGGATATTGATGTGAAACAGGGTGCTTTTTTTCAAGAGGGTGAGACGTTTCTTTCCCTGGTGGATGTGGATCTTACAGAATACCGGAGAAAAAACGACAACAAAACGGTCAGGAGGAATGTAACTTTGCCGAACTGGCTGAATCTTGAGGCGGAAAAGGCACAGATTAATGTATCCCGCGTTTTGCAGGAGGCATTGATGGCAAAACTGGGCATTTCGCGATAGGGGATCTTCCGGTTGCTGTTTACGCGTCAGCAACTTGCACCGCTCAGTGTCTGTGAGTCGAAGCCAACGGCTTGTCCGCGCTTATGTGACATCGCGTTATTCAGCTGCA
>JAJQAD010000014.1 GCA_021204005.1 Clostridiales bacterium | reverse complement strand
TCAAGGCTTGGAGCGATTTTCTAACTGTACCAACTGTCAAAGACAGGATTATAGCCTCTTTTCCCTCTCACTGCAAGGAAAAGTTAAAGACAGATCTGCTGATATGCGTTTAACACATCCCGGATCATCTTTATTGTCCCCGGCGAAGTCTTCTCTTTTCTGAAAATAAAATGCGGGCGCTTTGGATCCGCCGCAAAAGAAAGGCGGGGCTTCATATAGGTTATAAGATCAGGAATCCTGGCTGCATCCAGCTTCGCACGCTCAAAGAGATAAAAATAAATCCCATCCGTTTTTTCCTTAATCTCCGTAAAATACAGTTGATGCGCCTGTTCCCGCAGCTGAGCCACTAGCAGAAGATCCTGCACCGACCGCGGCGGTTCCCCGAAGCGGTCAATCAGTTCATCCAGCATCTCCTCTTTCTCCGCTTCCGTGCGGATCGCCGCAATCCGCTTATACACATCGAGCTTCTGATATTCATTCTCAATGTAGGAAGCCGGGATATAAGCGTCCATCTCTATATCAATGACGGTATCAAACCGCTCTTCCTCCTCCGCGCCCTGCTCCGTCTGAATTGCTTCTTTCAGCATTTTGCAGTAAAGATCATAGCCCACCGCTTCCATATGTCCGTGCTGCTCCGCGCCCAGCAGATTGCCGGCGCCGCGGATTTCCAGATCTTTCATTGCAATGCGGATACCGCTGCCCAGTTCCGTAAACTCCCGGATGGCGGACAGGCGCTTTTCGGCCACCTCCCGCAGCATCTTATCTCTCCGATACATCAAAAACGCATAGGCAGTGCGGTTTGAACGCCCCACCCGTCCACGAAGCTGATAAAGCTGCGACAGCCCCATATTGTCCGCGTCGTGGACAATTATCGTGTTGACATTGGCGATATCCATACCGGTCTCTATGATCGTTGTGGAAACCAGCACGTCAATCTCCCCATTCATAAAGCGGTACATCACCTGCTCCAGCTCCCGCTCGCTCATCTGCCCGTGTGCAAATTCCACCTGGGCATCCGGAACCAGACGGGCAATCCGCCCGGCCATGTCCGCGATCGTGCGCACGCGGTTATACACGTAGTAAACCTGACCGTTTCTGGCCAGCTCCCGCTCAATCGCCTCGCGCACCATCTCTTCATTATGTTTCATGACATACGTCTGGATCGGCATGCGGTCCTGGGGCGGCTCCTCCAGGACGCTCATATCCCGGATGCCGACCATACTCATGTGCAGGGTCCGCGGAATCGGCGTCGCCGAGAGCGACAGAACATCCACCGATTTTTTCATCTGTTTGATTTTTTCCTTCTGTGCCACGCCGAAGCGCTGCTCTTCGTCGATGATCAGCAGGCCAAGGTCCTTAAACTGCACGTCTTTTGACAATACCCGGTGTGTCCCGATCAGAATATCTACCAGTCCCTGCTGCAGGCGCTTTAAGGTCTCTCTCTGCTGAGCCGGCGTCCGGAACCGGCAGATCATTTCCACATTCACGGGAAAATCTTTCAGCCTCTGAACGAAATTCGTGTAATGCTGCTGGGCCAGGATCGTGGTCGGCACCAGAAACACAACCTGCTTATTCTCCTGCACGGCCTTGAACGCGGCCCGGATTGCCACCTCCGTCTTGCCGAACCCCACATCCCCGCAGATCAGGCGGTCCATGATTTTTGTACTTTCCATGTCCGCCTTGGTCTCCGCAATCGCCTTCAGCTGATCTGCTGTCTCCTCATAGGGAAACATCTCCTCAAACTCTGTCTGCCAGACGGTATCCGCACCGTACTGATATCCCACCGTATTCTGGCGGGCGGCATAAAGCTCCACCATATCCTTCGCGATATCCCGCACCGCTTTGCGGACGCGCCCGGTTGTTTTTTTCCATTCTTTTCCTCCCAGGCGATTGAGCTTCGGGCGGCGATCCCCGACAAGATTATATTTCTGGATCAGGTCAAGCTGCGTCGCGAGTGTATAAAGCACCCCTCCGTCCTCGTACTCTATCTTCATATAATCCCGCACCGTGTGGTTAATCTCCACTTTCTCAATGCCGCGGTAAATGCCAAGGCCATGATTCTCGTGGATGACATAGTCCCCCTGCTTTAACTCTTCAAAATGATCCACCCTCTGGCCGTCGCGGAACTTGCTTCGCTTCTTTTTTTTCTTCTCCGCGCCGAAAATATCCGTCTCCGTGAGCACGACAAACCGGATATCCGGGTAGGCAAATCCTTTTTTTAACACACCGTAGAGCACCATAATCTCGCCGGGCTGCACCACGCGGGCGGCATCCTCGCTGTAAAACGCGTTTAAGTCCGCCTCCTGCAGATCCTTTGCCATGCGCTGTGCTCTGGTTCTGGAGCTACACAGCAGAATCACGCTGTAGCGCTCGTTTTTATACCACGCAAGATCTTTACAGAGAAGATCAAAGCTTCCCTGATAAGAATTTACCGATTTCACCTGAAAGTAAAAGCTCCGCTCCGCCGGGAGTTCTCCCGACCTCGTATCCAGAGCGGAGAGCAGAACACTGCTGCACCGCAGTATGGCGGCAGATACCTCCGCACAGGAAAGCAGCAGATCCATCTGGCCGGGCAGCACATATCCTTTTTCCAGGCGCTGCCGCATACTGTCGGAAAACTCCTGTTCCACCGCTCTCCCCTTTTCCACGCAGCGCACCGGCTCATCCGCAAAGACAGAAAAAGACTTGCCCCGCAGTGCGCACATACCGGCAAAATAATCCAGGAATCCCACGGTATCCTTATAAAAATAAGTAAGAAAACCCTCTGCCTGACGGACGGCGGACAATTCCTCCAGCTCTTCCCGTACCGTTTCCGCAGCCTGATGAACCCGGAAAGCTGCCTCCGTCTTCATCTCCCCGCGAAATTGCTCCTGCAGACGCTCCGCATCCGCCCTGATCCGTTTCAGACCTTCGCTTATCCGCTCCGGCTCCAGCACCAGTTCGCTGGCCGGATAGACGACAAGATCTTCTACGGCATCCATCGACCGCTGGCTCTCCGGGCTGAAACTGCGGATGGAATCGATCTCATCCCCCCACAGCTCCAGGCGGTAAGGCACCTCCTCCGTCAACGGAAAAATATCCAGTATTCCGCCGCGCACGGAAAACTGCCCCGGCTCCTCCGCCTGATAGTTGTATTCATAGCCCATCCCAACCAGACGATGTCGCATCTCCTCCAGCCGGATGGTATCCCCCTGCCTGAAATGCAGTAGAAAACGCTCCAGCATCCGGGGCGGGATCAGACGATCCATCAGCGCGTCAAATGTCGTGACAATCGTCGGCTCTTCCTCCTCCGCCAGTGCGCGGTATACCCGCATCCGCTCCCTGGTAAGAGCATTTCCCCGGATATCTGACTGATAGAACAGAATATCCTTTGCCGGGAAATACAGCGCCCCCGGCTCAAAAAAGCGGTATGCATCCACAAGCTCCCGCGCTTTCTGCTCGCTGAACGTGACAATCAGCCGGCCGCCTCCCGACGCTCGGTTTAATCCGTAAATAATATGTGGTTTTTGTGCATCGATACATCCCGCCGCAGCGTATGTTCCGCGCTTCCGGGACATCGCTTCATCCAGCTCTGCAAACTGAGCCAGACCCTGCAGCGGTTCCAGAAATGCCCTCATTCTTCACCTCCGGCTCCCTTTTGTCACTGCTCCTGTGATACAGCGGCTTTCTTCCTATTATAAAGATTCATCGCGTCGTCAATCCGCCCGCAGACCATCAGGCCCAGAGCATCCGCTGCGTCCCCGATGGCATCCTCCACCAGTTCCCGCTCCGTTTTCGAAAAATGACCGAGCACATGATTCACCAGGTCGCCGCCCTCCGGCTTCCCTCCCACGCCCACCCGGATCCGTGCAAACTGATCTGTTCCGGTTTTGGCAATGATATCCTTCACTCCGTTATGCCCGCCTGCGCTTCCCGATCTGCGGATGCGCAGGTTGCCGGGCGCCAGATTGATGTCGTCAAACACCACAATCAGCTCCTGTGCGGGATCCAGTTTATAAAACTGAAGCAGGGCGGATACGCTGTCCCCGCTCAGATTCATAAACGTCTGCGGTTTTGCGAGAAGCACCTTCTGTCCCTCAATGAATCCGCTTCCACAGAGAGCCCTGCCTTTCTTCTGGCCAATTTTTATATCATATTTCCCCGCCAATGCATCTATCACATCAAAACCGACATTGTGGCGTGTTTTTTCGTATTCCTTTGTGGGATTTCCCAGACCGGCAATCAAAAACATAAGTTTCTTTCCCTCCTGTGCAAGTCGGAAAACATTGTAACACTTAAGGCGCGGTTGATGCAACAATCTCTTTACAATTGTTTGGGATTTGGTATAATCCTGTCTTTGACAGTTGGTACAGTTAGAAAATCGCTCCAAGCCTTG
>JAJQAD010000076.1 GCA_021204005.1 Clostridiales bacterium | reverse complement strand
AACTGCCGTGAAATAATCTGACGGAAGCACCCTCGAATAATTTGACGGATGACAGTCTCCATAAAAACGATCCTCACTGCATTCCTCTCCGGAAAGGTATTCCGCATTTGCATTGTTGATACGGTACAATGCGGTATGGGCCTTGTTCCTGCTCTGTTCTTTCACCGCTTCCATCAGACGGTTCCGCTCCCGGTCAAGGTAAATCCTGACTGCGGCATCCCGTGCCTCATCGTCCAGCCCGCCATCTGCATACAGTCGTATCATATCCTTTTCCAGATTCCGCAGATAGTGGTCACAGGACGCCTTTGCCAGATCATGGAAATTCTCAATGACCCTGTTAATAAACGTGGCTTTCCCATCCGTGCCGAACACTGACATATCTTCCTGCATGACCAGCCAGGCTTTATGGCTCAGGTTAATCCGCTGTTTCTGCTCCCGATTCGCAATATAAAATCCCATTCGATCCCTCCGCCAAGAATATGTTGTCCCTGTGATAGTAACATACTTTTTCAAATATTTCCATATAAATACATGATATAGGTACATTTTATTTACTTTTTTGTACTCTTGAGGATCCATATAAACTGATTTATCATAATACATGCAGCGGCGATATGTACCTTAACAGCTGAATACCGAACAGGCCATCTCAGTACAGGGTCTGCAATGATTTGTTACAATGGATTCACTCATGAAAGAAAGGAGAGTGCACAGGATGAAGATCACAAGTGCCTACGCAAACAAACTGTTAAAGCAGCTGAATGAAGATAAAAAGTACTGGACAGGGCTTGAAGACCGGTCCTGCACCTACACAGCAGCAGCCAACGAATCCCCCGTCATACCGGAATATAACTACGAAGATGTATCCGCAAAACTTGCAGAGATCGACGAAAAAATCCGCACAATCAAGCATGCGATCAGCCTGGCAAATGTCACCAGCAAACTGAAGGTTGGCGATAAGGAAATGACTGTCGACAGCATTCTGGTCGCCATGGCTCAGCTCAACAGCCGGCTTTCAATCCTGAATGCGATGCGAAAGCAGCTCCCCAAATCCCGGGTCGGCAGCCGGTACTCCTATTCCAGGGGCGAAGACCGGTACTGCTATTCCCCGCGAAACCGGTACTCCTCTCAGGCCAGCGGGGTTCCGGAATATGAGTATGTCAACTACGATCTTGACAGGGTAAAAGAAGATTACCTGAAAGTCAGCCAGGAAATCATGGATATGCAGATGGCCCTTGACAAACACAACCAGACCTTCGAGTTTGAAGTCGGGTTGTAATACCTCCTTCCCGGCGGATGGCAGACATTACGGAAATTATCAATATTTCGAAGCAGATGATTGGTGATTGTCCATGGTCAGGAGTTATGTGTTATTGCGTTATCGGGTTATCATGTAATTGTTTATTGTTTCCAACGCAATCGAGGTCAAGCCCTTTCTCGTTTCCGTAGCTGCCATCCGCAAAAAAACTGCCTTGGGGATATTTCTTTCCCCGGCACAGGTATCCGGTTTCGGTTTTCGGATACCTGATTAATTTGAAAAAACCGGCGGTAAGGTTTATCCTTACCGCCAATGCTTATGTTATTACTTATTTTGATGCCCCCACATACGGAACATTTATATCCTGTGACTACAGTCTCAGTACCAGGTCTATTTATGATATCATAACCCCTGCGCCTATTAGCCCACTACCTTTTCATATCCGATCCAACAGCATTTTTAGGTCATCCTCCCAATCCCGATTGGGATTATAAAAAACCGTTCCGACAGAGCCGGGTATTTTCCAGTTTTGTGACGAGCAGAAAATCACTGGAATCTGTATCCCCATCTCCCACAATTTATGCATCGTCTTCTCGCCCGCATCCATATCTTCCGAACCAAAATAATCAAAATGCATATCAGACACCAATAGGTCAAACGGTTCGCCGCTGTCAATCGCCATCTGAATCATTTCTATACCGCTCTCCGCATTTCTCGCCCATGCGACACTCTTAATCCCGGATTTTCCCAGTTCTCTCTTTATTTTTGAATGTTTGATGGCATTGTCTTCAATATTAATTACTTTTCTCAATTCCGCCATAATATCTTCTCCGTTCTAAATTCGTAAGCCTCAAATCTTTGCCAGATTTGCGTTCTTATATTGATCATCTTCTGTCACTTCCCGGATTAGCTCAATTCCCTCCGGCAGCACAATCTTATCATCCTCACTGCTTAGTTCTATTTCAAGAATCGCTTTATCCTGCCAAAACGGATAAATATCAATCTCAAAATAACGACCGTCCTGCATCAGGCAATAACGGGTTTTCCGAATTTGTCTTTTTGTCGTGTCAGCATCCATCAGACTTGCCAGGTACTCTTCTTTTGTCAGGCGCTTTTCCAGCTCAATCCGCTTTAAGCCGGATATGCGTCTCTTGGTTGTTTTGTAATACACAAAATTTCCATCCATCCCTCTTTGCCGCACCCGAACCTCATCATCGTTCGCCGAGTGCAGATACGTCTGAATAATCTCAACCCGCTGACAATTCGGGAGACTCTCCAGCCAGGTAATATCAGGATAACGGATCAGATATTTGCGCTCTATCTCCAGTGGTTCCGGCTCCCCGAGAAAGGAAGCAATTTCTGCAACCAGTCTGCACATTTTCTCATCAAACCCTGTCGTATTGTCGATCACCCGCAGATGCGGATGTCCGGTCCATGCAGAAATCAGCCGGTCATCCACCGCAGCCGCCTGCTCCGGAGTTTCTGTCCTCGCTGCATTGTTTGCAAGAGAGTAAGCCTCCTCTGCCCCTTTTGCAGCCGTGACCAGGTGAAACACAGCGTCATATTGATCCCGGAATTCCACTTCATTTCCTCCGGCTCTTGAAACAACAGCCGCAAATTCTTCCTCCGTCATATAAGCCTTGTTATCTAAAATACCCCGATCACATACGATCAGCACCTTTTCCACAGACATTGTCCCTGCCGCTTTTTCAAATATTCTCTCCTTTTCGATCTGAAGCAACAGCTGGCATTCCTGATACTGCGCATTTGTCCCACATGTCCATGGAGCAACGCCTCCGCCGATCAGCTCCGTCGCTGTCTCCGGATTAAACAACACCGTGTATCCCATTTGCGAAAATTCATTCTGAATGCGGCTCATCGCTGTGGTTTTTCCTGCGCACGGTCCGCCTGTAATGACAATCTTTGTAATCTCCTGCATGGTTCTCTCCTGTTTTTCTTAGCGGCTCATATTTTCTTATATCT
This sequence comes from Clostridiales bacterium, assembly GCA_021204005.1. GTDB lineage: Bacteria > Bacillota > Clostridia > Lachnospirales > Lachnospiraceae > Eubacterium_I. Next base: position 1,172 of record JAJQAD010000076.1, on the reverse strand, counting down.
TCTTATAGTATGCATGATTTTCTCTTAAAAAGCAAATAGCAAAAAAAGCTGCAGCAAATCGAATCGGCAGCGGAAAGGTAGGAATTACATTGGAAAATATCCTTCTGTAATATCATAAAAAAACTTCCCCCACCTTCAAAGATGGGGGAGAGATAATTTTTCCAAGAAAATATTTACTTGGAAATTTTCACGCTCTTCGCGCTGCTCCACGCGGAGTAATACTTTGTACCAGAGACCGTCTTATAAGTGCGTACTCTCACATAGTACTTTTTCCCTTTTGTAAGGGAACTGACCGCCTTGCTGGTGGAAAAAGCCCCGGATACCGTCACTGTTTTGTTTCCACTAGAAAAACTGCTGCTGGTGGAGTATTGAATCTGGTATCCGCTGATTCCCGTCTTTTTAGACTATTTCACCGTCATTTTTTTTGCCGCGCTGTTTTTGACGGAAGAAAGCGATGTGCCTGTCAGCCGCACTGTCTTTACTGTCGCGTATGCTCCTTTCGAAGTGCTGTTGTACGGCTGCACATAATAGGTATAAGTCAGCTTATGTAGGGTGATCTCCGAGCGACCGAACAAATCCATTGCTTACCGTGATTACCCAGTTCCGCCGCAGATTGCAGAAAAACTCGATGCACTCCGGTTGACACAACAGCAGAACAAGGAATTGATGGGAAAAAGCTATCAGGATTCAGGCTATATCTTCTGTTGGGAGGATGGTCGGCCGTACACACCGGATTACCTGACCAAATCCTTTAAAAAGCTGGTCCGGGCAAATGACAGATTGGATAACAACCTTACCCTTCACAGCCTTCGTGCATCCTGTGTCAGTATACTGATCCACATGGGCGTCGATATCAAGGATGTACAAAAATGGGTAGGCCACAGCGGTATCCAGACAACGTTAAATATTTATGCCCAGACCAACCAGAAACAGCAGGATAAGACGATGAACCATATGGTCGATGCACTGCTTTCGGCAGGCGGTTCCGGACAAAATTCGTGACCGGATTCAAAAATTCGTGACTTCATTCGTGACCTGATGATTTTTCGGCAGAAAAAAGCAGAGATATTTCAAAACAAAAAAAACGGAAAGCAAGTAAAATCAAGCTTTCCGGCGCCCCTGCCAGCTCGGAAAGGTCCACCGGACCTTCCCTGCGCATCCGTGGGGAACCT
>JAJQAD010000068.1 GCA_021204005.1 Clostridiales bacterium | reverse complement strand
CTATGAAACATATTCTGATCGGGCTGTCCTGCCTGGTTGTGATTCTGATTGTGATCGTAGTTTTCTCGAAACGCGGCGGCAGCGTCGATGCCTCTGTGGCAGTGCAGAATATTTCGGAGGAGAGCATTGAGGCTCATACGCCGGATTTTGAGGTGGATCTGCTGACAGTAAACGAGTATTCCCGGCCGGGAATTGCTCTGGAGGAAGTCAACGGCATTGTGATTCACTATACCGCCAATCCGGGCACATCGGCCCAGGCCAACCGGGATTATTTTGAGGGACTGAAAGATTCCCATGCGACGAAGGCCAGCGCACATTTTGTCGTGGGTCTGGAGGGGGAGATTGTCCAGTGTATCCCGACGGCGGAGATTGCATACGCTTCCAATGATAGAAACAGTGATACATTGTCTATCGAGTGTTGCTACGAAAACGAGGACGGCTCATTTAATCAGGCTACTTACGATTCCGTGATACATCTGACAGCCTGGCTCTGCGCGAAGTTCGGGCTGACTTCGGAGGATGTCATCCGCCACTACGATATTACCGGAAAAATGTGCCCCATATACTATGTAGAGAACCCGGATGCCTGGGAACAGTTTAAGGAAGATGTGGATGATTATCTGAGGTCGATGTAAAATTGCCTTAAAATTGAGTGAAAAGGAACGATACGAAACGCGAAAATATGGTATTCTAACGAAGAGGAAGATGTAAACTTCATAAAATCTGAAAAATCAGGAGGGCAAAATGGACAAATTTGTATTGAATGTAATCCACCGCCCGGAGATGGTGCCGGAGTATTCGGCGACTGTGACCGGGCAGGGAAAAGAGGAGGATATCGGAGATACTGCGCTGCTCACAGAGTCTCTGGATATCTTTAAGACGCAGCAGCGGATTGCCCATGAGAACGGTCTGAAGGTGACGATCCAGATGACCTACGCGTCTCTGTTTAACGACGAGGCGGTGGAGATCGCGAAGCATGACCATGCTGCATACGGGGATGAGATCGCATTGTCCCTGCTGGGACTTCCCTGTGAGGAATTCCGCGAGAAGTATCAGACGAAGGATTTCTGTATCTGGATGTTTTCCATGGAGGAGAAAAAGGCGATTGTCAACGATGTGTTTGAAAAGTTCCATGACCGCTTCGGTTTTTATCCGGAGTCGACCGGTTCATACTACATGGACGCCGACCTGATCAATTATATCAAGGAGACCTACCCTACGGTTAAGTGCGCGATCGCTACCTGCTGGGAGGAGGGACCGAAAGCTTACCATACCTGCAACAATTCCTGGTACACGCTTTTTGACGGCGGCCCGTGGAATCCCTGGATTCCTTCGAAGCAGAACACGCACGCGCCGGCGGCGAATGAGGCAGAGGACAGCGGTATCGTTGCGATTCCCCACCTGTCCAGAGACCTGATTGCCTGCTATGACGGAAACGGGTCAAACTTTGGTACGCATCCGCAGAATGTGCTGCGCGGAATGATTTACGATACGAAGACCTGGGAGTATCCTTATCTGTACAACCTGATCGATCAGTATCGTGCACTGGAAAAATACAACAACGGCTATGCTTATAATATGATGTTTGTGGGACCTGGCTGGATGAACAAGATGGGCCGGTGGGAAGCTCCCTACGAGCTTCTGGTAAAATCCTACACGGACGGCTGCAGGTATTATAAGAAGCTGAAGGATGAGGGCAAGCTGATCGATATGACGATGTCAGAGTTTGCCGATTATTACAGGGAAAAGAAGACCTACACTGAGCCGGAGTGTGCGCTCTGGCGGGATATCCTCTACGGTTCCGACAAGCAGCTGTTCTGGTACTGCGACCCTTATATGCGCGCCTGTGTCAACATGGATCAGGGCGGTGCGATCGTGGACCTCCGTCCTTATGCGGCGAAGCTGGAATGGCCGGTGGGCATCGGCACGAAGCATGTGCAGGATGCGTCCTATCCGTTCCTGATTCAGGAAAAATACCGGGCGGGATATTTTACGCACTATGCCGGAGAGGGTACCATCCGCAGCGCCAAGCTGTCCTATAAGGGGGAGGAAGTAGACCTTGCCCTGTGCCGGACAAAAGCGCATTTTTCCCAGGAGGGAAAGACCAGAATTCTGACTCTGGATCCGGTGACGATTGAATTTCGCGGTCTGTCTGTGACGCTGCAGACGAAGGAATATTTTGAGGAGGGCTCCTCTTCCATTAAGATCGAGCGGAATATCCTGGAGATGAGTGATCCGGCGGCGGAGGTTACGCTTAACGAGTATATGGTGGCCTGCTACGGCACCACGGAGTATCCGGAAGACATGACGGGGATTCTCTTAAAGTGCGAAGGCACAGAGGAGAAGGAAATTTCCTATGAATATCGCTGCCGGGAGGCGTATTTGCCGGGGGCTGCGGCGGTGAGTGCGACGATTCCCGCCATCGAGACGAAAGTTTCCCTGACTGCGTCTGATGATGCAGCAGAGGGATATATCCGGGAGGGATACGCGTTTTCCCCGATGTTTACGCTGGGATACAGGAAAAATATTACGGATAAGGAGGTCTTTGCGACATGGCTCAATCTGGAAAAGGCAAATTAAATTACAGATGCCCTTCCTGCTTTATGCGGGATCTGGACATTGATATGTTTTACGATAAGGATAAGGGAGAGTATTACTGCATCCGCTGCCAGTACACCGGGACAGAGGAGGACGTGCTGGAAAAGAATGAGATGGTGCGCTTCCGCTACCGCGCGATGAACAAGCGCTTTGATAAGTTCGATTTTGATTAACAGTCTTTGCGCATGTGCGGTGGAGAGCTGTGAATAGTAACCATAAGGGAGAAATATATGAGAAAAGAACAGAATTTTAAGTGGGATACGCTTTCTCTTGGTACCTGTTATTATCCGGAACACTGGGACCGGTCGCTGTGGCGCGAGGATCTGCAGCGCATGAAAGCGAACGGTATTTTTACCATCCGGATTGCGGAGTTTGCCTGGAGCAAGATTGAGCCCAGAGAGGGCGAGTTTACCTTTGATTTTTTTGACGCGTTTCTGGATGTGGCTCAGGAGGAGCAGATGCAGGTGATCTGGGGCACGCCCACGGCGACGCCGCCGGTCTGGCTGACGGAAAAGTATCCGGAAGTGTTAAACTGCAGAAAAGACGGCGTGCCGTACCGCCATGGTATGCGCAGGCATTACAATTACAATTCTCCGAAGTATCAGGAACTGTCCGCCCGGATTGTGGAAAAGGTGGCGGAGCATTACGCAAAGCGTCCCTGTATCGTGGGGTGGCAGATTGACAATGAGATCAACTGCGAGATGGATGAGTTCTACTCGGAGAGTGATACGCTGGCGTTTCGTGAGTTTTTGAAGGAAAAGTATCAGACGCTGGATGCGCTGAATGAGGCGTGGGGGACGATCGTCTGGAATCAGACCTACAGTGCCTGGGAAGAGATCTATGTGCCGCGCACGACGCTCTCCGACGAGACAAACCCGCATCAGGCGCTGGATTACAGCCGTTTTGTCTCGGAGAGCGCGATCTGGTTCTGTAAAATGCAGAGTGATATTGTGCGCAGGTATATAAAGCCCGGTGATTTTATCACGACTAACGGCCTGTTTGCAAATCTGGATAACCACCGCATGGAGGATGAGTGTCTGGACGTTTATACCTATGATTCTTATCCGAATTTTGCTTACTGCCTGGATGCGGATCCGAAGCATAACCGGATGCTGAAGGACAGAAAGTGGAGTATGAATCTGACGGAGGTTCGTTCGGTCTGCCCGCATTTTGGCATTATGGAGCAGCAGTCCGGAGCGAACGGGTGGAATACCCGGATGGAGGCGCCGGCGCCGAAGCCGGGACAGCTGATGCTCTGGGCGATGCAGAGTATCGCCCACGGGGCGGATTATGTCAGCTTTTTCCGCTGGAGGACCGCTACGGTCGGCACAGAGATTTACTGGCATGGAATTCTGGATTATGACAATCGGGACAACCGGAAGCTGGCGGAGGTACATCAGGTCTGGGACCGTGTAAAGGCGATCGCTCCGGTGACAGGCGCGGATTACAAAGCGGCTTTTGCATTGGTTCGTGATTATGACAATGTCTGGGACGCGCGGCTGGATGTCTGGCACGGCGCTTTCGAGGACAGCAGTGTGAAAGAAATCTTTGTGGCGGCGCAGGAGAGTCATACGCCCTATGATGTATTTTATCTGAAAGACGACACGGAGCCGGCGGAATTGCAGAAATACCCGGTGCTGATTTATCCGCATGCCCTGATTCTGACACAGAAACGGGTGGATGTGCTGAAAGCCTATGTGGAGGCGGGAGGCACTCTGATCATCGGTGCGCGCACCGGGCAGAAAGATATCAATGGCCATTGCGTGATGGCTCCAATGACGGGACTGTTGAAGCAGGTAAGCCAGTCTGACGTGCAGGAATTTACGTTCCACTCGCCGGAGGACGACCCGGTT
>JAJQAD010000236.1 GCA_021204005.1 Clostridiales bacterium | reverse complement strand
GCCTGGATCGCATCCACATGAAAAATCGTGTGCAGATTGCGCGCGTGAATCATCCTGCCTGCCTCCGCCACCGGCTCCAGGGCGCCCATCTCGTTATTCACCATCATAATCGAGACAAGTATCGTGTCATCGCGGAGGGTCCTGTCCAGCTCCTCCAGAGAAATCTCGCCATTCTGATCCACGGAAAGCCAGGAGATCTCAAATCCCTGATCCTGCAAAAACAGCATCGTATTTTTCACCGAGGGATGCTCAATCGCCGTGGTGATAATGTGCTTCCCGCTTCGGGCGTTCGCCATGGCGCTGCCGATAATAGCCAGGTTGTTCGACTCCGTGCCGCCAGATGTAAAAATCAGCTCTTTCTCCTGACAGCGCAGCGTTTTCGCAATCGCGGACGATGCCTCTTTTATGTATTTTTCCGCCTCCACACCTTTCATGTGCATGGAGGAAGGATTCCCGAAATCCTCAGTCAAAACCTTTGCCACAAGCGCTGCCGCCGCGGTGGAGCAGGGAGTTGTGGCGGAGTTGTCCAGATACGCCTGCATGAATCAATCCTCCTCTTCCCGGCTTTCCAGCGCCAGCATCACCGCTGACATCGCGCAAATTGCCGCCGTGTCCGTGCGGAGAATCCGTCTTCCCAGGGATATCGCCTCCATCGTCTCCCGCGCCTGCGCAATCTCCTCCTCGGAAAAGCCGCCCTCCGGGCCAATCAGGATACTGACAGACTGACCCGGCTTTAACTTTTTCAGCGCCTTTGCGGTAGCCGCCATCCCCCGCTCATTCTCATAAGGAACCAGGCGGACATCGCAGGTGTTCGCGATCGCCAGCGCATCCGAAAAAGACAGAACCGGCCGGATTTTGGGGATCATACTGCGCTTCGACTGTTTGGCCGCGCTCTCGCTGATGGCCTGCCAGCGCCGTATTTTTTTTCCTCCCGCTTTTCATCCAGCTTTACCACACAATACTGCATCTGTACCGGAATGATCTCATAGACGCCGAGTTCCACCGCCTTCTGAATCACATATTCCATCCGGTCGCCCTTCGGCAATGCCTGAAAGAGGTAGATTCTGGCCGGAAGCTCCGTCTTCGGAACTTCCTCATTTAAAATATCCGCCTGCACAAATGTGTCGGTCAGCTCCGCGACTTCGCAGAAAAAATCTTCCCCCGATGCGCTGCTGACGCGAATCCTTTCACCCGGATGCATCCGGAGAACATTTTTGATATGATTGACGTCGCTGCCGGTGATCGTCACATATTCTTTCCCAATCTGATTGTCTTCCACAAAAAACTGGTGCATTTATTCTTTATCCTCAAACATGTTATATGTAATTATTCAAAGTCGGGCAAATTTGCAGGAATACCGTGTCGAACGCTTTCATCCGCAAGCTGCTTTGTACAAATTTATCTGGTGAGAACCCGACGGCGGGAAAACGCACCCGCAGGGCAGACCCTCAGCATTTCCGAGCCATGTTCTGAAAAATTATAGCTGCCTCTTCGCCGTAATGCCGACCCACTCGCCCTGATGTGTAACCTCGATCAGCGAAAGTCCTGCCGCCTTCACGGCAGCAACCACTTCATCCTCCTTAAAATCAATGATACCGGAAGCGATAAATATCCCGCCCTTTTTCAGACGTGCCGGAATCACCGGCGCCATGGGGATAATCACATCCGCAAGGATATTGGCTACCACAATGTCATATTTTTCTGTACCGACGCGCTCCTGAAGGTCCTCATCATCGATGATATTCCCGACATAAAACTCTCCCTGCTCCGGCGCCAGATGGTTGACCGCAAAATTGTCCGCCGTGGAAGTCAGACATTCTGCGTCGATGTCCGTCCCCGTCACATGCGCTGCACCCAGCTTCAGGCTGACAATGGAGAGAATGCCGCTGCCGCAGCCGAGATCCAGAACCTGCACTCCAGGGGTTATATATTTCATCAGCTGGCGGATGCACAGCTGTGTCGTCTCATGCTTTCCTGTTCCGAATGAGATGCCCGGGTCGATCTCGATCAGAATCTTGTCCTCATCAGATGCATCCAGGTCCTCCCAGGTCGGTTTGATAAGAATATCCCGCTTTCCCTGACTGTTGTCTCCGTCGGTGATGCTGTTCTCTATGGTAAAAGCATGGAAAAACTCTTTCCAGTTGTTGATCCAGTCCGCATCCTCCGTCTGGCTCTCCGTGATCGCACCGCTTCCCACATCAGCATACTGACGCATCTCCTCCAGCGCCTCCCGGACCTGTGACAGTATTTCCCCGTTTTCTTCTGCGGAATCCAGATAAAAGCTTACGCGGCTGACGCCGTCGTCCGGCGGAAGTTCCGGCAGAATATCAATAAACATCTTTGCCGTGTCCGCCTCCGTAAGCGGAACATTGTCCTCGATTTCCACGCCCTCGATGCCGAGATCACAGAGCATACTGCTGACCAGGTCTTCCGCTTCCGTGGTAGTCTCTATAGTATAGCGGTTCCATTTCATGGCGTACTCCTCCGAAAATGCATACTGTTGTTATGATAGCGCAAAGGGGATGGTGGTGTCAAGTTAACATTTACAGACTGAGGGGAAGATGTCAACATATATATTTTCAGACGACCGGAACAACGCTTCGACAAGCTAAGTGCTAACTGCGCGCGTTTTTCCGACTTCGATTCAACATCGCGTAGATTTCCTGCACCCGCGGCTGGGCCATGCCGCAGTAGGCGTAACCATCCATGAAAGCTTCCAGTCCGCCCTGCTGCATCTGCCGCGCCAGCATCCTGGCCAGACGCTTTACGGTGGCCGGGCCGGAGACCTTTGTCATGTAATACTTCATCATCGCGGCCAGCGCCGCCGTCTGCTCGCTGTCGACCATCTGTTCCAGATAGCGCAGGTCTACGGTATTGTGGTTGATAGAAAAGCCATCCGTGGACATCACTTTTGTCTTGATCCGGTCATCCCGTCTGGCAGGACTTCCCCAGAAAGCACGTTCTGTCTGCGGAAGGAAAAAATCTTCCGCCTCAAATGCCGGCAGCGGATATTCCTCCAGATAACGATCCACTTTTTCTTTCACATCCAATGGCCGATAGCTGTCCATCTGAATCACAGTATCCGCCATATGAAAGAAAGCGCCGCTGCTCCCGGCCACGAGCACGGTAGAAATTCCCGCCTTCTCATAGAGATCGCGGACTCTGGCACAGAACGGCGTGATCGGCTCCTTGTCGCCGTGCACAATCTTCTGCATGAATTCATCCCGCACAAGGAAGTTTGTCGCGGAAGTATCTTCGTCGATCAGAAACGTGTGGCTTCCCATCTCCACACCTTCCATGACCGCCGCAGCCTGCGAGGTACTCCCACTTGCGTCCTCCGTGGAAAACGATTTTGTATCCTTTCCGTTAGGAAGGTTATGGATAAACAGGGAAAGATCCAGGTTCTGCACAGACCGCCCGTCCTCCGCGCGAAGCTTCAGTGCGGAATCCTCCGTGATGGCATATTCCCTGCCATCCCCGGCAATATGGTTGTAGACGCCCTGCTCCAACGCCTGCAAAAGCGTAGACTTCCCGTGATAACCGCCTCCGATGATCAGAGTGACGCCTTCCGGTATCCCCATGCCCGTCATCTTTCCATGGCAAGGAAGCTCCAGTTCCACACGCAGCGATTCCGGCACAGACAAGGGAACCGCACCGCGCAGTGGCTTGCTGGAAACGCCGCTCATCCGCGGGAGAATGTTCTCCTCGCCCAGAAAAGCAACCAGCTTCCGCTTCGGCAGCTCCTCCCGGATATAGTGCTGATCTACAGAAAGCTCATAATTCTTCTGCAGCACTTCCTTTTTCCAGTTACGGTAATACAGGCTCTGCATCACAATCGGCGGCAGAAAATCGAAAAGGACTTTCTCCAGTTCCCGCGCATTGATTGTGCGCCCGTTAGCCGGAAATCCCACCTCAAACCGCGCCGTGAGCATATTCTTTGCAATCACCATGGCGGATCGGTGCAGAATCTCCTGCCCCGGACGGCTCGTGCCGATCAGTCCGCTCTTTCCGGACCCTTTCGCCTTAAAACTGTTCTTTGACAACCCGTCCGAAAACTTCCGCAAAAGGCAGTCCTCCAGAGCTACCCTGGCATACTCCTCTTTCCAGTATTGTTCCGGGAACCCCGCACGCTTCATCGGAATCATCACACTCAGGTTTGAGGGGGACGCAAAAGGGTCGCCCTGCACATGATCGATGGAGAGGACAAAATCACCGAAATCATACTGTCCGCGAAGAGACTTGTATGCCGGATAACCGCGGTGATCCATCTGCTTTAATTCCTGTCTCAGATTTTCCTTATTTTTCATACTCTTTTCCTTTCCTGTCAAAAAGAATTTCAGAATCAATAAAGAGCCGGAGATAATCTCCCCGGCCAAATAAATCATATTATTTAAAAATATCACTGTGGGTACCTGTTCTTGTCAGATACAAAATCAATTCTTCTTCATTCACCACATACACTAGCAGCC
>JAJQAD010000206.1 GCA_021204005.1 Clostridiales bacterium | reverse complement strand
GAATATTAATAAATTATAAACAAAACGGGCATTCTTCCTTGTCAATCACTCCCCGGAATGTTACACTGGTAGAAAACACAGGGAGGAAATGATTATTATGTCAGAAGTTACAACACACAAGGAAGCAAACGCGGGTCCGCTCGGGCTGCTCGGATTTGGAATGACGACGGTTCTGCTGAATCTTCACAACGCAGGGATTATCGAGATGTCGATCGTCATTCTTGCCATGGGAATCTGCATGGGAGGCCTGGCGCAGTTTGTCGCAGGTCTGATGGAGTTTAAAGCCGGAAATACCTTTGGAGCAACTGCATTTACCTCATATGCCCTGTTCTGGGGGTCTCTGGTATTCATCCTGGTGAATCCGGCAGCTCTTGGCGGCATGGAGTCGGACGGCAGATCCATGGGATTTTATCTGCTTCTGTGGTGCATTTTTACTTTGTTTATGTTTATAGGGACGATGAAAGCAAACCACGCGACGCAGATCGTATTCTTTACACTGATGGTTCTGTTCCTTCTGCTGGCGATTGAGAACTTTACCGGCAGCCATGTGGTCGGCGTGATCGCGGGCATCGAGGGGATCTTCTGCGGTGCATCCGCTATTTATACTGCTGTAGCCGGTATCGTGGATGGTGAATTTAACAAGCCGATTATGCCGGTGTAGTTTTTATTTGAGGAAGTGTTATGCGCAGAATAAAGAAATTTACAACGTCAGTTTTATGTATATTGATTTGTTCTCTGTTGGTTTTTATCTCTGCCTGTTCGTATGACAAGCCGGAATCTGAGCAGGCAGATACATCCTCTGTACAGGCGGAAGAGGATCAGGCCGTGGAAGAGGCGGATTCCGCAGACTCCGCGGAATCTGAAGCCGGAACCGCGCAGTCAACAGAAGCAGAAGCCACACAGACATCGGAAGCGGAAGACCGCCTGGAGATCTGGACCGGTGTTTCAGAGGAAGATTTGGAACAGGCGGATACCGTGGACGATGTGCCGGAGTATGAGGGCGAAATCTACGCAGTCGTCAACGATAACGAACCGGAGTTTACAGAGGAAGAGCTTTCTGTCACGGAATCCTACGAATCCTACAGCGAGCTGGACGAGTTGGGGCGCTGCGGCGTCTGCACTGCCTGCATCGGCACGGACATCATGCCCACCGAGGAACGCGGTTCCATCGGTCAGGTAAAACCGAGCGGCTGGCACACGGTGAAATATGACTGTGTGGATGGCCTGTATCTCTACAACCGCTGTCATCTGATTGCCTATGAACTTGCTGCGGAAAACGCCAATGAGGAAAACCTGATCACCGGGACGCGCTACTTCAACGTGGAGGGCATGCTGCCTCTGGAAAATATGGTGACAGATTTTGTGAAAGAAACCGGATATCACGTGCTGTATAGAGTAACGCCGGTATTTGAGGGCGACGACCTGGTGGCCGCCGGCGTACAGATGGAGGCCGAATCTCTGGAGGACGGAGGCGAAGGCATCTGTTATAACCTGTTTGTCTATAATATCCAGCCCGGAGTGGCGATTGATTACGCCACGGGAGACAGCTGGGAGTCGGATGAGACCTTGTTTGCTTCAGACGAAGAGGACGACGTGACAGATACATCTGAAACAGAGGTGGATGTGACGGCGGAGACCGATTCAGACACCGAAACCTATGTCGTCAACACGAACACAAAAAAATTTCACAAGCCCACCTGCTCCAGCGTGGATGACATCGCGGATTACAACAGAAAGGACTACAGCGGCAGCCGCGAGACGCTGATCTCGCAGGGATTTGAACCATGCAAACGATGCAATCCGTAAATATCGGCATATTTCAAAGCGCAGTGGTGCAAAGAAATCGCAGAAAAAATGCATAGCCGGACCATTGCAGAAATGAAATAATACCGGATCATAGCGGAGACCATAGCGGAATTGAAAAAAACTCTTGACGAATGCCGCGCCGTGTGGCATAATATGCATGTTGCTGAAAACAAAGTAGAGTATCCACTCTCACCCTGGCACGATTGAGTGACCTGCGGTTTATATTTTAAACATCATGTACCTTTTATATCATCTGTGTACATGAGTTTTGAATGTATGTATTGTGGATAGTCTACCTATCCACTTTTTTAGTTTATGGAGGTAAGAATCATTAGCGAATTACAGATTAATGAACAGATCAGAGACAGAGAAGTTCGCGTAGTATCCGCGGATGGCGCCCAGCTTGGAATCATGTCGTCGAGGGACGCATACAAACTGGCGCAGGAGAAAGAGCTTGATCTCGTGAAGATCGCGCCCAATGCGAAGCCGCCCGTCGTCAAGATCATCGACTACGGCAAGTATCGTTATGAGCAGAGCCGCCGGGAGAAAGAAGCCCGGAAGAAGCAGAAGACCGTTGAGCTGAAGGAAGTGCGGTTATCTCCCAACATTGACACGAACGATCTGAATACCAAAGTAAACGCCGCCAGAAAGTTTCTCGCCAAGGGCGACAAGGTCAAAGTATCCCTTCGGTTCCGTGGCAGAGAGATGGCGCATGTGCAGAACAGCAAGCATATTCTGACCGAGTTTGCGGAGTCAGTTGCTGATCTCGCCGTTGTGGAGAAGGCACCGAAGATGGAAGGCCGCAGTATGACTATGGTGCTTGGCCGGAAGCGATAGACTTTATTGACAGGAGGAATTTATTATGCCGAAAATGAAAACAAAAAGAGCTGCCGCAAAACGTTTTAAGAAGACTGCGTCAGGTCAGTTAAAGAGAAACAAAGCTTACAAAAGCCACATCTTAACCAAGAAAACCCAGAAGAGAAAAAGAAATCTTCGCAAAGCTACGATGACAGATGCTACCAATGTGAAGAACATGAAGAAGATTTTACCGTATCTGTAAAAGCGACAGACTATTCAATGAGTTCAGGAGGAAGATGAAATGGCTAGAATTAAAGGCGGATATAACGCAAAAAAGAAACATAAAAGAGTATTAAAGCTGGCGAAAGGTTACAGAGGAGCCAGATCCAAACAGTACAGAGTGGCAAAACAGTCCGTGATGCGTGCACTTGCTACTTCCTATGCAGGCCGGAAGCAGAAAAAGAGACAGTTCCGTCAGCTCTGGATCGCGCGAATCAACGCAGCTGCGCGGATCAACGGTCTTTCCTACAGCCGCTTTATGTATGGTCTGAAGCTTGCTGAAATCGAGATCAACCGCAAGATGCTGGCCGAGATGGCAGTCAACGATGCGGATGGATTTGCAGCACTGGTAGAGACCGCGAAAGCGAAGCTTGCTGAGAAAGCAGCGTAAGCTGATATGAATTTTTTGCGAAAAAGCTGACAAAAGTGAAAAAATTGTTTTTACCTTGAAAAAGGAAAAATGCAAGTGGCAATTACTCGTAAAAATGAGTGATTGCTGCTTTTTTTATTGTTTAAAGTAGAATTAAGTGATAACTTCAAAAATAATTCCAGTTTGTACTCTTGCAATCTGAAATAATATGTGCTATCCTCAATACATCAAGCGCGGCTTTTCTTGTCGCAACATATCTTTTGCGTCACGCATCTTTATTTTCGGAATCCCATTTCGTGGACATGATCCGTCAATAATAAGCAGCATGCAAATGAAAAATTCACACATATTTATAAGGAGGAACATGTCTATGGTCAAAAACACATCCAACATCGCTCTGTTAACCGGCAGTCAGACATCACCTGCTGAAATTATGGATCAGCTTAAAAAGTATCCGGTTGCCTATGGCCTCTATCAGGAATTCCCCACACAGTACCAGAAAGAGTTAATGGAATTCTGTTCCGGGGAGGGAAGCCTTTATTTATGCTACGACGCTGTTTTTCACTTTGTGTTCGACACCAACCATCACCTCAACCGTGTCGAATATCTTCTCAGCACACTGCTCGACCAGGAAGTACATATCGTCGAAGTACTTCCCCGCGAAGGCACACAGATGGCGGAGCTGGGATCGGAAGTTATCGTGGATTTGCTCGTTCGACTGGAAGACCGGAGCCTGGTGAACCTGGAAATCCAGAAGTACGGCTATAAGTTTCCTGCCATGCGGATGGACTGCTACTGTGCAGATCTGATCATGCGGGAATACAACCGGCTGCACAACAAGTATGGAAATAAATTTACCTATCAGAAGCTCCACCCTGTTATTGCAATCGTGCTGCTGGAAAAGAGCCCCTCAGAATTCAGTCCTCTTCCGGACATCTACATACATCATGGGAACACAGTCTGGGACAGCGGGCTGACACTTCCCTCCCTGACCCGGCAGGTCTATGTTTGCCTTGACAAATTCAACAATGTCATGCAGAATAAAGACATTGAAACTGAATTGGAAGCATGGCTTACAGCGCTTACTACACGGAGCCTTGCGCGCATAGATGAACTGATCTGTAAATTCCCTGATTTTGCTGATATCTATCGAGAAATCTTCGAATTTCGGACCAGACCGGAGGAGTTGATTCATATGTATTCAAAAGTATTGGCTGCAG
>JAJQAD010000031.1 GCA_021204005.1 Clostridiales bacterium | reverse complement strand
AGTTAAAAGAGCTGAGGGCTCTTTTATTTTGGAGAAAATATGAATCGGATACGAGATAGACCGAAAGGTCTTATTTTTTTGTCGAAAAATACCGGGAGGAGCATTGTGATGGATAGAGTAACAGGTTTTGCTATGACAGAAAGGAGGTGGTAGGGATGAGTTTGGGAGAGTGGATAGCAGGCGGCGGTGGCATAGTTTTTCTCCTTCTGTCGCTGATTCAAATAGCCCCGATAAAAGCAAACCCATGGTCGGCGATTGCAAAGGGACTTGGTAAGGCAATCAATGCTGATGTGCTCAGAGAACTTGAAGAGGTTAAGAAGACACAACAGGAAACACAGGCGCAGCTCACGAAGCGAGTTCGGGTTGAAGATGAGAGAAATGCTGATTCACAGCGCGAACGAATTTTAAGATTTAACGTGGAGTTGATGCGGAATATCCGGCACACGCGGGAGGACTTCATTGAAATTCTGACAGTGATTGACTCTTACGAGGAATATTGTAAAGAGCACGAGGATTATAAAAATAATCGCGCGGTCTTCGCAGTAAAGAACATCGGCAGGGTCTACGAGGACCGGTTAGAGAAGAATGATTTTATATAAGGTAGATTAGGAGGCGGGTCCAATGGGACGAAAAAATTACAGGCTGATGACGAATGAAGAATTTGAAAAAGAACGTCAGCGTTACGAAAAGCGGCTTGAGCAGGCGAGGCGCAAAAAAGAAATCTATGATCAGAGACAACAGATTTATGAGATTAAAAAAGAGATGCGCAGGTTTAGGCCGCCTACCACAACAAAGATCCTTATGGCTTGGATTTTCGGGAATTGCACTGCGGTTGAAATTTACAGCATGGCCGTCATGTACCTGCTGCAGGACTTGTCTTCTTTGTATGCCTTGATTACCGCGGTGATTGGAGAAACTATATCGTTCGCGGTTTATGCTGCTAAGGCATATAACGAAACGAAACAGGAAGAGGCCGTGAAATTAGAGCGTGACAAGCAGTCGGAACTTATCAATTTCCAGAAATACAAGCTGGAGAACGGTTACGCAGAAACGGAGGAAGACACAGAGCCCGATCGCGAGGCTGCAATGGGATAAGAAAGGAGATTTCATAATGATATCATTACACATTTTTCTATTGGGCTTGTTAATTGTATCAGTCTTGACCGGACTGGTTACGCAGGCCCTTAAAACGCTCTTTGATGAGCACAACCGGAGGTACATGGCAAATACCCTTGCTGGAGTAGTGGCGGTTATACTGTCGCTCGGCATCGGTATTGCATACTTGATACTAACCAACATCCATATCAACGCGCAGGCGGCCGTATACTTAATTGCACTTATATTTCTTTCTTGGCTTTCTGCGATGGTTGGATATGACAAAGTAATACAGGCGATAAGCCAGTTTAAAACCTACTGCAACGATTAAAGGAGGGCAAAAATCATGGCAAAATTATATCCGGATATTTCACATTATCATCCTGTTTCAGACTGGGACAAAGTACAGGCAAATTGCCCGTTCCTTATCAGTAAGGGCACGCAGGGCACGAGCTACATCGACACTACGCTGGACGACTTCATTGCCGGCTGCGAGAAAAAGAAAATCCCGTATTGGCTCTACACTTATCTTAATAAGGGTGATGAACTTGCGCAGGCAAAGTTCCTTGTTTCCGCTTGCAAGAGTAAAATCGGAGATTACTTCGTTGGATACATCCTTGACGTGGAGGCCGGCAATACGGCGGCAAACGTAAAATCTGCCCTGGATTACTTGTCCGGCCTTGGAGTAAAGACGATGATTTACACCATGTATTCCCAGTATGACACCTACAAGTCGGTTATCACCGGCCGGCCGTCAGACTGTGCTTTCTGGGAAGCGCGGTACGGTGCCAATAACGGCTCCTACAGCGCCCAGTATGCGCCGCATAGCGGGGCAGACCTGCATCAGTATACTTCCAAGGGATCCTGCTCTGGCGTTTCCGGCCAAGTTGATCTAAACCGGATTTCCGGCAGTAAGGATGAGGACTGGTTTAAGACCGCGAATGCAACCAAAGCATCCAATACAACATCCGCCAGTGCGGCAAAGAAGACCACGCTGGACGTGGACGGAAAATGGGGATCCGAGACCTGCAAAAGAGCGCAGGAAGTTTTCGGCACGACGGTTGACGGATACATCTCCGGGCAGTTGCCATCCGTTAAAAAGTATCACGATGGTGTTTCGTGCGCAAAGTATGTCACGAAAGGTAGTGGCAGCCAGCTGATCAGAGCCATCCAGAAAAAGGTAAAAGCAACGCAGGATGGCCAGCTTGGTCCGAAGACCATCACAGCCATGCAGAAGTGGCTCAGCACGACGCAGGATGGATATATTTCAAATCCTTCGCTGATGGTCAAGGCATTCCAGAAATGGTTAAACAAGCAGTAATCGTAAATTCATAAGCCGAAAAACGCTCTGCGAATCCATGAAAAGGTCGAGATTTATGACTTTTTTGAGATTCGATGGGCGGAAATCGGGAAACGAATTATGTTCCCGACATTCATGTCGGCTGCAGTCGTTTAAACTACTTTTATGAAAAAGATGTAGATATCACAGGGAATCTGTGATATCTCTGGAGGCGATTTTTATTTGTGTCTGCCAGCACAACTCTATATCGAAAACCGCTATAAAATAACAAAAACCCCACGGAAAACCCGCAGGGTGCTATTTTATAACGGAAGGAGCGATGACGTATGATAAGAATTTTACTATCTACAAAGCTCGGGGAAGTCAGATGGACGCAGGCAGACCTGGCGAGGGCAACCGGCATCCGACCGAACACGATCAATGAATTGTACCATGAGCTCGTTGACAGGGTTAATCTTGAGCACCTTGACCTCGTTTGCGAAGCCCTGGGATGCGAACTCGATGAATTGCTCGTGCGGGTGCCGGACGAAAGCCCCAAAGTCATACATACCAAGAACGGCTCTCTGATTTCATCAGGCGAGTAGCGCTGCAACGCGCTCGCAGTAAAAAAGACGTTCTCAGAGGGAACGCCTTTTTTATGGAAAATCTAACTCTCACATTCTCTATAATTTTCCCATAGCACATCATTCAGATAAGATTGGTCGAAGTCATTGTCCTTATATCCTTGCATAATTGTTTCAACATATGATGGGGACGGTCTGCCGGCACGGAAGCGCTCGTTCATAATATAAACCATAGCTTTTTTCTTGCGGCCACTGATGTTGACCATGATATCTTTTTTATAATAATAAGCGGGATATCCCTCATAGCGATCGAGCCTTTTTTCATCTGCGGGTTCTATGTTCCACACCAGGACTGGGACATGACAGCCGTGCCGTTTCCTTATGGTTGCGTGTGAATTGACCGGAGAGCCCCGGAAAAGCAATTCCCAGTTGTCTAATGTACCTTGCGCATAAATGCTGGCTGAGGGGCAGCGAGAGGCCATCTGGCGGATGTTCAAATTACTCCCATAAGCGATATACAATTTTTTCATAGTTTCCTCCATTCCCCCCCGTCATGCCGATAGGTCAGCAAGTGTAATTGTTATGCGGCTCTGCAGTTCATGCCGGCTGCCTTTTTCAGCGGAGCCATAATGTGAAGCCGGCAGGTTTTGAATTCGTCTCCTGTCAGACCGAGCCTGCGGGTAAGGATGTTTCTCATGAGTGTGACTTTCTGCTCTGCGGTGTAGTTGCATGCGGAACGGAAAGAAATGTTTTCATTCGAGGTGATGGACCATGCGGATAATGCCAAGCAGAACTGGATGTAGGCCTTGATCTTGCCGGCGTGGAGAGTGCTGTTGAAAAGCCTGAACTCAACGGTTCCTTCTGTGAAGAAGCTGTGGAGATTAACGCCGTGGTATCTGGTCTGGTTGTAATGTTCGTGGTCAATTCCGCCGCAGTAACCGTCGTTTGCCCGGCTATACCAGATGCATTCCACATCTTCGCATGTGATGTTGGCTCTTTTTTTCTTCATCGCATCTGAGAGATCTTTGTCGAGTTTGTGGCACCAGCTGTATTCTCTCTGACCGATTTCCAACGCCTCATATATCAGATCCTGCCGGGCGATCATGAAGTTTACCAGCCTCCGGAGCGACTGCGCTGTGTGGTTCTTTCCGTCTACATGGATGTGGATGCCACAGCTGGAGTGCGATTTTGCTCCTGCCTCACGCAACTTCCGGATGATCGACTGCAGTAATTCGATGTCGCTGTAGTTCAGCGGAGGTGTTACGAATTCTACCCTGTACTCATCTATTGATTCTCTGGATCCGTCATTTCTGACCGGACATATGGAGGAGTCCCGCATCACTTTCCATGTGCGACCTGCCTGGTCTTTAATGGTGCGGGTGCAGTAGCATCCGTAACTGGGTCTGGAAGCCTGACTTCCAAGGGCGTCCGCAACAACCTTTGCCGCCGTTGCTCTGGTGATTCCCGTCATTTCTACTTCTACTCCGAAAAGCTGCTCTTTTAACATTGTGATTTCCTCCTAGATGATTAACATATTGAT
>JAJQAD010000029.1 GCA_021204005.1 Clostridiales bacterium | reverse complement strand
CAGGGGAAGATAGCTGTGAAGATCGATGATGGCGGTGTGGGCGGTGGAGTGACAGACCAGCTCCGAGCGGCTCAAAGACTTCATTCGGAGGAATTCGCAGATATGGAAGTTATTCCGGTGAACTTCGGACAGCCGATTAAACACAAACGGTATTACGATACAACAACCTACATGATGAGTATTGTCCGAGACATGATACAGCCATTTGACGAGGAAGGACAGCCGCGGAAGCCGCAGCTGGTTCTGCCGAATGATGGCGATCTGGTTGGTCAGCTGTCATGCAGGAAATACGAATTTGCCGGGACAAAGATAAAGGTGGAAAGCAAGGCAGACATGAAAGAACGGGGATTGAGTTCCCCGGATGAAGCGGACAGTATTTTGCTCGCAGTTCTGCCGGCCCTGCAGAAAGAAAGAGAGGAAAGGAGAAAAGCTGGTAAGAAATGAGTGAAGAAAAAAACAGAGTGTGCCGCGGATATCAGCACATATCATCAAAGGGTTTCAGCCCGTGGAAAAGGCTGACACTCCGACCCAGGTCACATGGGAAGAAGAATATAATGCCAGTGACTGGATCCAGCATCCCTATGATATGCGGGGGCTGCGGGAGATGGTGAAGAATAGCACAATCCTGCCGCAATGCATCAACGCATACAAAAATAACATTGCTGGCTTCGGCATCGGTGTCCGATATATTGACGATGCCGAGGAAACTCCTGAGATGAAAGCAGAGTTTGACCGCATGGAAGAACTCATAGAACTTCTGACTGTAGAGCAGGATACGAAAGAGATTTTTGAGGATGTCATAGAAGCCAGGGAAACTTTTGGTGTGGCATATCTTGAGGTTGTTAGGAATTTTGGCGGAGAGGTCGATCAGGTGGATTTTATTAAAGATACGCCAACCATGTATATGACGAAACCCTTAGAACCGTATATCGAGACAGAATTTTATCATCACGGCAAGACGCTGAAACGGAAGAAAAAATTCCGAAAGTATCGGCAGGAACTGGGAACAAAGACGATTTATTTTAAGGAGTTTGGAGACCCGCGAATCATGGATAAGCGGAATGGCCGCTACATTGACGAAGATGAGTCATTGGAAATTGTTCATCAGGCCAATGAGATAATGGAATTTGCAATAGGGACAAAACCGTACGGTGAAGTCAGATGGATTGGGCAGGTTCTTGGTATTGACGGATGCAGAAGAGCTGAACAGCTCAATAATAATTATTTTATCAATGGGCGGCACACTCCGTTGATGATAATGATCCAAAATGGTACGCTCACGGATGAGAGCTTTCAGAAGCTCAACCATTATATGAACGATATCAAGGGCGAAGCCGGGCAGCATGCTTTTATCGTTCTGGAATCGGAGAGCACGGATGCGCGTACAGATTTTGACAACACGGAGAAGCCGACCATTGAGATCAAAGATCTGGCCAGCATTTTGCAGAAGGACGAGCTGTTCCAGGAGTACCAGGAGAATGGGCGCCGGAGAGTGCAGTCAGCTTTCAATCTCCCCGATTTGTATGTGGCATATACAACGGATTTTAACCGCGCCACAGCACAGACGGCGCAGGAGGTAACGGAGAAGCAGGTGTTCCAGCCGGAACGCAAGAGCCTTGCATGGGCGATCAACAATCGCCTGCTGAATGCGTATCAGTTCCAATATGTCGAGGCATATTTTCTCGACCCGGATATCAGCAACCCGGATGACATGTACAAGGTTCTGACGGTCGGCAATAATGCCGGCGGCCTGACACCCAACATGGCCAAGGGCATTATATCAGATGCACTCGGCATACCCGCAGAGGATTACCCGGTGAACCAGGAAGAGGCTGACTGGGGCGATTTGCCACTGTCGATGCAGAAGAGTTCCTCTGGAGATGCTGATATATCACAGCTTGCGATGAGCATGGGGCAGCAGATTGCGAAAGCGGAAGAGGCGCACGATGATTCCGTTGTGGCTGTCATGAAAGAGGTCCGCAGCCTTCTGCTGAAAATGCAGAAAGGAGATGCCGATGTGCCAGTATTGCCAGCCGCTGATTAAAGCGATTGATGATTATCTGCAGAAAGCCAACGATAATCTGGCTGCGACTTTGAAAACGGTTGGCTTTGAGGCACCGAAGAAAACCGTCAAATACATAAATTCTATCGAAGATGCCGTTGCGGAAGCGCTGAAGGCCGAAACGGATTACATCGTTGCAGAAGCAGAAAAGGCAGGCAGCTTGTTTGAGTTTGCAGCGAAATGGCAGAAAATAAAGGACGGCGATGCGCTTGATACGGCGATAGCCGATATTTTTGCTCAGAATTTTGAGGAATTCGTGCCGGCATATGTCAAACGGTATATAGCTGAAACAGATCCGGAATTGGCATATGGCAAGGTCAAAAAAGATGCGACAGCTGATCGGATATCCAATAAGACATCGGCATGGATCCAGTCATGGTCCGGGGAATTGGGGAGCATGATGAAGCTGAACAGCAGTAATGAGATCGAAAATATCCTTACGACCGGCCTGCAGAGCGGCGAAGGTGTAGCATGGTTCACGCAACAGCTTATGGAGAGTGGGATCCGGGATGAATATTATAAGGTCAGAAGGGTGGCGGTAACAGAGGTCCTGCGCGCGCACAGCGTTGCACAGCAGGAGGCATTCATGCAGGATCCATCAGTGGAAAAAAAGAAGTGGAGGCACTCCGGTTCATATCGCAATTCTCCACGACAGAATCATGTAGATATGGACGGGCAAATCGTTGCGAAAAATGAGCCATACACCC
Organism: Clostridiales bacterium; assembly: GCA_021204005.1. Classification (GTDB taxonomy): domain Bacteria; phylum Bacillota; class Clostridia; order Lachnospirales; family Lachnospiraceae; genus Eubacterium_I. Next base: position 20,949 of record JAJQAD010000029.1, on the reverse strand, counting down.
TTTACGGGGCAGAAGGCGGCATATATTATCCCATGTACCCGCGTGACAGCAGCCTGCCGGCGGGGGAATCCATTAACTGCCATTGCATCAGCCAGCCGGTGGCCGACGAGGATATTCTCGGAATGTCTCTAGAGGAGCGCGAACAGCTCCGACAGGAAGCTATAGACAACATGGATACTGAATGGGAAGAAGAACGTGCGTCTGAAACCAGAACTACAGCCGGAGTTACAGTTCCATCGGTGGAGGGCGAAAGCAGCAAGCCGAAGTATTCTTATGCAGAATCTGTTATTGATGCAAAACAAATAGCATCAGCCGAGTATCAGAGAAAGTTCGATTCACTTGGAGAAAGCAAGAAAGTTACAAGGAGCATCCGAGCAAAGGCAAAGGAAATACTCAGACATAGGAGTGGCACTAAGTACGAGGATTTGACGTATATAGACACCAAGACGGGGAAGTCTTATATCAATAAATCGTATGATAAGGAAAACACGTGTAGACCCAGTCGGTCCATGACAAAGGCATTGAGAGATGCAGACGATTACTCGATAATCGGGCTACATAACCATCCGGGCAGTAGTGTTCCGAGCATTGATGATATTTGCGTTGCTGTCAAAAGAAAATATAAATATGGCGTGGTGGTTTGCCACAATGGCATTATATTTAAGTATACCATCAATGGGTCAATCAATGAAGCAAATGTGAATATTTATCTTGCAAAGGTCCATTCCATGCTCTATAATGAAGATGCGGAGGGACTAAAAAAGCCCTCGAACAATTATCAAAAAATGGTGTAGATTTGGAGGTGTTCTGATGGCCGAGATAACTTATGAATCAATATGCGAGAAGCTAGGCTTTGACGTGGACACCTATGTCCCGACAATAAGTGATACGGAGGATGATTCGGTTGAAAACCCATTTGTTAAGTTGTCTATTGATGAATTAGATTTTCTCACTGATCGCATTGAGGCGAAAATCGCATAGCATAAGCGTCTTCGGGTAACTGAGGGCGCTTTTTTTTATGAGGCAATTCAACATCTGTTGTCATGCCGCTTTTTGAAGCGGCATGTGGATTGAAACATTTACCCATAGGGAAATATCAAAAATAGAATAAAGACTGCGCACGGGCATATCAGAGGCCCAGAGGCGTATATTTCAACAGTTAAGAGGCAGCGGAAACGCTGCTTTTTATATTTTCCAGCAAAATTTATGAAAGGGGGTGAGAACCGTGAGTAAGTTGGAAAAAGCACATGAGATTACTGATGCGAAGATCCAGTTTGTGAGCCTCGTCGATAAGGCTGCGAACAAGAGGGCGTTCCTGATCACGAAGCAGAAGGAGGGCGAAGCTGCATTCACCACTTATGGGAAGATCATCAAAAAGGATGATGAACAGCATTACGTCACCGGCATTGTCTATGAGCCGATGGTGGAGGACAGCCAGGGCGATTACATGACTGCGACCGAGATCGAGAAAGCCTGCCACTGGTTCGCAAAGAACGGCAACCAGGTTGATCTGCAGCATTCATTCAATCCTCTGAAAAACGCAGCGGTTGTGGAGAGCTGGATTGCGAAAGCTGATTTTGAGGTGGACGGAGAGACGGTCAGAAAAGGCACATGGCTGATGACTGTCGAGGTTGCCGATGATGAGGTGTGGAATACGATCCAGAAGGGAGGTATCACCGGATTTTCGATGGGAGGTACCGGCACATTTGATGAGGAGGATACTGATTTGAGTACGGTAGAAAAAGACCAGATAAGCCATGAAAAGAAAGGGCTCTTCAAACAGATGGCAAGCCTGTTCGGGCTTGATGTTGTTGAGAAAGGGCAGGTTGCGGAGCGCTTTGAAGCACGCGATAAGAGCGAGCAGTTCTGGGCGGCTTTTGATGCCCTCAGGAATACGCTGAGCCGCTGGGATGCCATGACGGATAAACAGGTTTTTGAAACTGATGAGGAAAACATAAAGGAAGCCTTGTCGGATTTCAACAAGATTATCACTGATATTCTGACATCCGGAGAACCTGTCACGAAAGGGCTGTATGCAGCCAGACCTGTTGAGAAAGCAGGGAAGAGTCTGAGTTCCAAGAACAAAGATGCCCTGCAGGGTATTTATGATAGCCTCGGAAAATTCCTGGCGGGCTTTAGTGAGCAGGCAGACGCCGGCGATGGCGGCGAGGGAACTGGAGATGTTAATAAAAGCGAAGTCGAAAAGGAGGGAAACGACATGACGAAACAGGAGATTACAGAGATCGTGGATGCGGTTGTTGAAAAACTGGGCGCCGCCGACACGAAAGAGAAAGCGAAAGAGGATCCAGAGAAGGAGTCCGTGGAGAAATCTGCGGAGGGCGAAAAACTCACAATGGAGAGTATCCAGAAGATGGTCGACGAGGCAGTGAAGAAAGCTGCACAGCCGGAGGAAGAGGAAATCACCAAGGAAGATGTTGGCGAGATGATCGAGGAAGCGGTCCAGAAGGCGATGGAGCCGATTCTGAAAGCCCGCGGGATTCCGAGCAGTCTCAATGACACAGGCGATGGCGTACAGAAGGGTGCCGAGCAGCACTATCTGCACGGCATTCTGTAATTTTATACGAAAAAGGAGGTACACAATTATGCCTAGAAACATCAGACAGATTATCAAAGACACTATTGAAACCGGAGCCTTGGATTATGGCATTCTGAACCCGGAGCAGGCAAGGAAGTTCATCCAGCAGACGTTTGATGCAACCAACCTGCGGCCGCTCATCCGCCATGAGATGAGGACGGCGCGGACCGGCGAGATCGACAAGCTCGGCATCAACAGCCGTATCCTGCGCTCCAAAGTTGAGAACACGGATGACGGCTACCGCGCAGGCGTTACCACTGACGTGCTCCAGTACGCAACCACCCCGGTGCGTCTGCCCTGGGAAATCACGGAGGAAACTTTGCGTGAGAACATCGAGGGCCAGCAGCTGGAGACAATCATCACCAACTACATGACCACCCAGCTCGGCATTGACATGGAGGATCTGGATCTGAACGGTGATACCGAGACCGATGCTGCGGATGAGGATTATGATTTCCTCAAGATCAACGACGGCTGGGTGAAGCAGCTGGCAGCAGGGAGCCACATCGTAGACCGCAGTGCGGTTGACGGCGGCGCCATGAGCCTTGATGTATTTTACAGTGCAATCAAAGAATTGCCGAACAAGTACAACAACGGCAAGCTCAAATGGGTGATGTCCCCGCATCGTTACCAGGACTGGATTTACACCCTGCTTAACAGTGCGGTGAGCAATGGCGGTATCATCACGGACGGCCGGATCGAAGACCCTTGTGCCATCGAGGTTGTGCAGTGCGCGAACCTTTCCAATGACAAGATCATTCTGACGGATCCGAAGAACCTCATCGAGGTAAGCACCTATAATATGATGATCCGCAAGACCACGGAAGGCATGCACGCCATCATGGAAGACAAGAGATTCTATGTGGTGCATCTGGATTATGACCCGATCATCGAGGAGCTGGATGCAGCTTGCCTGATTACCGGTCTTGCTGAAATCTAAGAATGGAGGATGACGATATGAAGCTGAAATTGCAGAAGGTAAAATCTTATAAAGGCATCGTGCGGGCTACACAGAAAGCTCCGTACGTAACCGTGGATGCTGAAACGGGAGCAAAGCTGGTTGCCACCGGATATTTTGTTGCCGTTGAGGAAGAGGATGAGACCGAAGCCGAGTCCGACGATGATGAGGATTCTGATTCTCTGGATTACGAAGCGCTGGCGGCCATGACCAAAATGGAACTGGCCGCTTATGCTGAGAAAAACGGCATCTCCATCGCAGGATGTAAGACCAAAGCAGAAATTCTCAAAACAGTCAGCGTTGCAAATGGTGGGAATTCGACCATGATTGATCTGCAGGCTGAGTAGAAAGGAGTGGTCACATGGCAGGCAGGCCTTGGGTAACTCCCGATGAAGTCAGAGCATATACGGAGATTGAATCTGTTCAGAACAGAACGGATGCCCGGCTGGTTCTGGATATCACACGGGCAGAGCAGTATGTCATCACATACACGCACAACACCTTTGAGGATTACGATACTATCCCAGATCCGGTCAAAGCTGCCGTGATCATACTGGCGGAAGCATATGCATGGAACGCATACATAGCAACCAGAGAAATGAAATCGGAGTCATTCGATGATTATAGCTATACGGCGGAGAGTTCGGCCATCAGCATTGACGATCTGGACCTCGCCGCTCTCCTGGATGAATATGTTATCTCGCAGGCGAACTGCAGCGTTACCATGCGGATGCGCCGGTTGTAGGGGGTGATTGCGTGAGTTTAGAAGCGTTACTGAACCACACTTGTGATATATATCACATAGTGGAAACCTCAGAGTCTCCCGGGTACAACCTCCCGGAATCCCCTGCTTTTGCATATCCGGAATCGCCTGATGTGGCCGGGCAGACCTGTCATTTTGCCGTAAAATCAGCAACGATATCGGTAACACAGTCTGAACCAGCCAACTTGCTCGATGCAAAGATAAAGCTCACCCTGCCGCTTGGCACAGATATCCGGGTCAATGACAAGGTGATAGACTGCGATACCGGGCTTGAGTACACTGCAGAAAATCCTATCACGGTGCGCAATCACCATATGTTCGCGTACGTAAAACGGATTGACAGACAGAAGGAGTTGTAGCATGGCAACACAGATCAATATTGATACGTCGGAGATGCGACAATTCTTCGAGAAACTGGGTGGCGCAAAAGAAGATTTCCAGAAAGAAATGCAGCAGTGGTTGGAAGCTTTGGGTAATGATTTCCTGACAACGGTGCAGGAAGAAATTATTCGAAGACAGGTAATGGATACTCGGCTTTTGCTTGTCAGTTTTCAGAAGGGCGCCGAAGGAAATGTGTGGTCTATGACGGATGGCGGGCTGACCTTGGAAGTTGGCACGAATGTAAAATATGCAGATTGGGTCGAAAACGGCCATAGGCAGCAGCCTGGCAGATTCGTTCCGGGGCATTGGAGTGGTGACAGGTTCATCTATACCCCGGGTGCCAGTGAGGGAATGGTGCTGAAATCGTCGTGGGTGGAAGGCAAGCATTACTTTGAAAGTGCGGTGCGGATTATTGAGGTCATGATGCCAGATTATATGGAAGCCAAGATGAATCAGTGGCTCGCAAAGTATTTTTAAAGAGAGGGGGCGGTTACCGTAATTGAATAGGAACTGGCAAGTGTGATGCGGTTTGTGCTTGATAGCACGGGCAATCCACAGCCGTATTATTATAAAATACCCGAAGATTTCATGGTGCCGTCTGCGTATTTCCCGCCGCCGGAGATTATATCGGGACCGGATACATTCAATACATATAAGTTTGATTATGTGTGGTATATCAAATTATTTACATCGAGTGATAACGGTGCTTATGACCTTGGCTGGGAAGCTGTCACAGCTATTCGAAAGGCAAGGAACCTGATTCCCATCATAGACGAGAATGGGAAAAAAACGGGTAAGTATGTGCGGCTGAAAGATCCAAAGATGTTGTTATTGGATGACGGCGCATGTCAGTTGACGGTTGAGTGGGTGAGCCGCAGACCATATAGCTATGAAGATTATGAACAGATGACGGGGTACACCGTTGTTTACAACGAGAGCAGCCTTTACAACGATTCGGCAGATTCTTCAGATGAAGATTCTGAGGAAACCGAGACGGAGTAGTGGATGCTCTTATTTTTTGCCTTTTTCAAAGGAGGGATGACCTATGGCAACCAGAAAGAAAACGGCAGATGCTGAGGATGCGAATGTCACAGCAGAGGTTACTGCCGAAGAAACAACGGAAGAGAAGACCTATCCATTTAGCAATCTGGCAAAGAACTGCAGGGCGCTTTTTGGTGTTTCTTCCTGCACATTTGCAGGGGCAACGGCGGGTCTGGATACTTCCGGAAGTTACAGCGTGGAATATGTAAAAGGCATCGTTGATAAATGGTGCAGGAAAGGAGTTAAGTAATGGCAGGAGGAAGATTTGAAAAGAGTGTCGGCAAAACCCGGCCGGGCACTTACATTAATTTTGACAGTGGGACCACAGAGACTGCCGGGAGTGGGAATCGCGGTACGGTGCTCATCCCGCTGATCAAGAGCACCTATGGCCCGGCGGGAACGTGGCTGCTTTTGACCAATGCATCACCGGATGCCTGCAAGGCAAAGCTGGGTTATAGCATCTATGACAGTGATGAGAACAGGCAGATGCTGCTCATCCGCGAAGCATTCAAAAACGCACAGAGTGTGTACGTCTATATTATAGCTGAGGGTGAAAAGGCAACGGGAACAGCCGACAGCCTAACTGCAACGGCGAAATATGGCGGAACCAGAGGCAATTCTCTTGCAGTCACAATTACTGCGGATGCCTTGTCTGGTTATGATGTTACGATCAGCCTTGACGGCAGTACGGTAGCATCTTATGAACAGTTGAATACTATCGAGGACCTGATTGCAGAAGATTGTGAGTATATCACATTCAGTGGCAGCGGAGATCTCGCGGCGGTTGCGGCACTCAATTTGTCCGGAGGCACGAATGGAGAAGCAACCAATTCCGACATCACGGCATGGATGGATGCATGGGAGTCAGTGAAGTTCAACACGGCGGCTCTGCCCGTGGATGACGATGAGTTGAAAGCGGCCGCGGCAACCAAGGTAAAATACATGCGTGACAGCATGGGTAAAGGCGTACAGGTTTCAATGCCTGATTATGACGGGGATTACGAGGGCGTTATCAATGTCACGAACTCTGTTAAACTCGATGATGATGCGCTTACCCACGCGGAGGCGTGCGCATGGGTGGCTGGTGCGACTGCGGGTGCGAGCAAGACCCAGAGTCTTACATACCGGGAGTATGAAGGCGCAACGGAGGTTGTTGATGCAAAGACACACGAGGAAGCGGTTGCCGCTATCAAGAACGGCGAGTTTTTCTTCAGCATTTCCGAGAACATGGCCGTGGTTGTGGAGTATGACATCAATAGCCTGATTACTTTCTCTAACGGGAAAGACAGCACCTATCGGAAGAACCGCGTAATCCGTGTGTTCGATTCTTTTCAGGAGAGTGTGCAGAATAACTTCCCGCCCAACAAGTATGACAACAGCGAGCTCGGTTGGGAGATCATGGAGGGCATCGGAAGCACTATCCTCAAGCAGTTCGAGGATGATGGCGCGATTACCGATGTTGATTATGATAATGATTTCCTTGTGGACAAGGAGTTGTCTTCCGGAGATCAGACCTACTTCGATGTTGGTCTGCAGCCTGTTGACAGTTCCGAGAAACTTTACTTTAGCGTAACCACCAGATCATAAGGGAGGTATAAGACATGGCAATGGAATATAATAAAAGCCCTATCTCTCTGAGGGAGGGGCACATTTATATCGATGGCGTGGAGGTTGCTGATGGTGTTAAATGCAACATCAAATTCACGCCTGATGTATGGACAGGCCAGCAGCTGGGCGAACATGGGTATAGCAGCCGGTGGCTTAACTATAAGATTACCGGGGATGTCACCCGGAGGAGATCAACGAATTTCCTCAAGGAGAAGATCCAGGAATATAAAGATTCCGGAATTACTCCGGAAATGACCATTCAGGGAGTGATGGATGACGCAGGCAGCGATTATTATCAGGATTACGGGACCGACACCGTAACATGTGTCGGATGTGTTCTGACGGGGGATCTTCCTCTGACGGTGCTCGACAGCGGCGGAGATGTCGTTGAAGATACCATCGCTTTTAATGCGAAAGATGTTATTTTTTAACATGATTATGTAGGCCCTGCCGAATCTGGCAGGGCTATATTTTTGAAAGGAGAACATTATGTCGAAAGATTTAAAATATTTCATGCGGTCACTGGAAGATGAGATTGTAACCGCGCCCGGCCCGGATACGTTCCGTGATGAGGATGGTAATATCATAAATTTTGAAATTAAGGTGCTGTCCCAGGAAACCATTGATAAGATCAACAACTTCTACCGCCATCGGAGCATCGCTACTGACAAAAAGGGAAATCCGATGGTATATCGTGGCGAGGTCATCTGGAAAGTGGAAAAGGACAATGCAAAGTCTACTCGGCACCTCATGGTGGAAGCTCTGCAGTATCCCGATCTGAAAGACAAGGAACTGATGGAATATTACAAATGTTATGACATTACTGATATGCCCTTAAAAGTTTTTAAGCGCTCTGATGAATACCAGCATGTTTTGAAGATTGTGCTTCAGGCACTTGGTATGCAGAGCGACGCAACAGAAGAGGATGAGGTTGACGAAGCAAAAAACTCATAACCTCCAAAGGCTCGGATGGATACTGGGCGCATGTACTCTGGCAGCGGCATAACCTCCGGATGGAGGATTTTTATAACATGACGCGCCGGTTGCAACACCTGTATATAGCGTCCGAACTGGAAGAGGATGAACACCCGATTAGGAGAGATGCCGTCATGGGAGGTGGTAGATAATGGCAGATATAACAGCACGGTTTTCTCTGATTGATGAGATGAGCGATAAATTGTCGCAGATTTCGGAAAAAGGACAATCTCTGCTGGATGGATGGGATAGCATGTCAGATTCTGCGAGTTCTGCCTTTGATGGAATCGAAAGCTCTGCAGAATCGGTGGCATCTTCCATCGACGGCGTTGCAACGTCTGTGGACCAGACCGCCGACAGCGTGGAGAGATGGACGGATGCACAGCAGGATGCGGCGAATGCCATGGACTCCTACGGATCGGCTATGGCATCGGGAGCGACGGATATAGAAGATCTGGAATCAGCTGCCGGGGAAGCGCAGTCTGCCGTGGAGGATCTGGAGGAGGCAAGCGAGCGAGCAGCGGATGCTACCGAAGAATTGTCTGAAGCTTCGGATGATGCAGCGGAAGAAATGAATAACCTTGGTGATAAGTCTGAGGAGGGCGGCATGAAAGGTGTTGACACCGTCAATGCCTTGTCATCAGCGCTGGCGGCCGCAGGTATCACTCAGGCAATCAAGGAGATTGCCGAAGCTTTTATGGATGCTTCTGAAGCCGCGGCAGAATTCGAAACTGCAGTTATGAAAGTATCAACGATTGCAGATACTTCCGAGGTGTCTCTGGAGGATCTATCAGGGCAGATTGCATCGCTCTCGCAGGATACGGGGGAAAGCGTTGGCGACTTGTCCGAGGCGGTATACTCCGCGCTGTCTGCCAGCGTGGATACTGCGGATGCAGTAGAATTTACCGCAACAGCCACACAGCTGGCCGCGGGTGGATTTACAGAAAGCGCGACTGCGGTGGATGTCCTTACCACCGCCCTAAATGCATATGGTCTGGAGGCAAGCGAAGCGGAGACGATATCTGATTATCTCATTACTACCCAGAATCTTGGTAAAACTACAGTGGATGAGTTAGCACAGTCTGTAGGTAAGGTTATTCCTCTGGCATCAGCCTATGGCGTTGAGATGGATAACCTATCGGCGGCATACGCAGAACTGACAAAGGGTGGTATCGCGACAGCGGAATCCGGAACATATTTAAAGGCGATGCTGAATGAGTTGGGAGACAGTACCAGTACGGTAACGGCAGCATTGCAGGAAATGACTGGCTCCACGTTTTCGGAACTGATGGAGCAGGGGTATTCTCTTGGAGATGTTATGGAAGTGCTGGGTGAATCTGTTGGCGGTGATGCTGGCGCTTTCAATGAGCTCTGGAGCAGTTCGGAAGCTGGTATCGGGGCACTGTCTTTGTATAATGCCGGCGCTGAGGAATTCAATGACACGCTGGAAGCCATGCAGACATCGGCAGGAGCGACTTCTGAAGCATACGAAACCATGACGGACACTACTGCCCATGCTCAGCAGGAAATGACGAATGCTGCGGCAAACCTGAAGATAGCGATTGGTGAAACTATAAATCCATCGTTGGAAGATCTGTATGAAGTTGCCGGGAATGCGTTGAATAAAATCACGGAATTTGCGGAGGAGCACCCGAATGTAGTGAAAGCAATGACAGGCGTGGTTGTTGGTCTTGTTGCGTTATCAGCAGGGCTGGCCGGAGTTACTGTAGCTTACGGGATTGCTTCCGTGGCTTCGGCAGAATTTTTAGCTACGGTATCGGCGGCGCTTGGACCGCTCGCGCTTGTGGCAGCCGGTATTGCTGCGGTCACAGCAGTAGTCATGATACTTAAAAGCAACTATGATGACGCGTATGATTCTGCCTATTCTATGACAGCGGTCACGGCGCAGCAGTACGAAGAGCTGGATCAGTTGCAGGCTGAGTATGAGAAAGTCTGTGAAACGCAGGGTGATGAGAGTGACGCGGCAGCAGAACTGAAATATCAAATTGATGATCTTACAGCTTCCATAGAAGAAAACGGTCAGTCGGTTGAAGAGTTGGTTGATGAGATCAACGGGGTGATTTCGGCACATGATGAGTTGATGAGCTCTTATGAAGATACGGCAAGTTCGATTCACAGTGAGGAATTGAGCAATCTGGCATTGATATCCAAATTGGAGGATCTTGCTACTGCAACAGGTGAAGCCGAAGGATCACAGGAAGCTATGCAGGCCATTATTAATGAACTGAATGGCAGTATTGATGGCTTGAATCTCACATATGATGATCTGGTCAATAGTACAGATGAGGTTATCGAAAGCGTAAAAGAGGCGGCCAAGGCACAGGCTGAACAGGAACTGGAAACGTCCCGTTGGGAAGAGTACATCGATCTTCTTGGCCAGGCCGAGGATGAAGAGTATGAACTGGAAAAAGCGCATGCAGATGTGGAAGCCGCCACAGATAGGCTGTCGGATGCAACTGATGCTTACATGAGTATATATGGCACATCCGGCGGTGGCATATTCTCGGATCAAATGGCAGATTTAAAGGCTGCCGAAGATGAACTGGATGAGGTGACAGCCGCCGAGGAAGATCTGCAGAGCGCAAGCGAAGAAACCACGGAGAGGATTGCAGAGCTCGAAGAAATCCTTGGCATTACTGCAGACACTGCAGAAGAATCGGCTGACACTATTTCGACTAGCGAGGAGGCTGTTGCATCTGCATATGGGGAGATCCAGTCCCAGGTAGAAGCCCTGTGTGAAGCATATGACGAAGCATACAATTCCGCACTGGAAAGTTTTGAAGGACAGTTCGGCTTGTTCGATGAGGCTGAAGCCAATATGGATTCTACGGTTCAGGCCGCACAGGAAGCCCTGAATAGCCAGTTGGAATACTGGGAGAGCTACAGCGCGAATATCGAGACGCTGAAAAGTGTGTCTGCGAGTGATCTTGGAATTACCCAGGAAAACTATAAGGCTTTGATCTCATATGTAAGTGACGGAAGCGAGGAAGCTGCCGGTCTGGCGGCAAGTATGGCGGAAGCAATCAATAGTGGGAATGAAGACGCTGTTGCGGATCTGGCCAATACGATCGGAGAAGTGTCTGCCGCGCAGGATGAGGCAGCTGCAACCACAGCTGATTTTGTGACGGATTTCTCGGGGCAGATGGATGAACTGGTGGCTACAGCAGAAGGCGCGATTGACGATATGGATTTAAGTGCAGAAGCAACGGCGGCCGCGAAGTCTACTCTTGAGAGTTACGCAAGCCAGATCACATCCAGTGGAGCGTCTGCCGTATCCGCGGCACAATCTATCGCATCGCAGGTGAGCGCGGCATTGGCCAGTGCGAATACAACGGTCAGTGTCAGCACGAGCGGTGCGTATCACTATGCCAAGGGCACTACCAATTCTGTGAGCAATTTCATTGCCGGTGAGAACGGTCCGGAGCTGGTTGTGGCAAAGGCCGCAAAGGTGGCCGCCCATGCGAATGGCACGCTTGCAGGTGAAGATTTCTACATGGCCGGGGAGAACGGACCAGAGTTGATAGTTGGTGAGCCAGGGAGCACCGTGTTCCCGACAAGCGAGACGGACCGTCTCATCAATTCCCTGCAGGATCGTGACCCACTGTATGTTGAAGCATCCAGCAACAGCGGCTCTCAAGATGAGTCTGGCGGCGGGCTTGGCGAAAGTGTCAAGAGGATCATCCTTGATATTACGGGCAGCGGTGAGATGTCCTTCTCCGGAGATGGTACGGACACAGATACTATCCTGGAAGTGCTGCAAGAAAATATAAAACCTGTGCTGATGTCAATCATCAAGCAGGAAATATACGAGGAAGGAGACCTGAGCTATGTCTACTAAGTACCAGATGTGGATTACATGGAATGCAGAAAAACAGAAGATACAGCTCCCGGTCCATCCGGAATCTATCAGCATAAAAAACGGGAGCAACAATGACACTGTAAACGTAACGGGGCTGGGTGACATTATTATTATGCAGAGCCGCCCGGCTCTGGAATTTTCTTTTTCCAGCTTTTTCCCAGCGGCGAAGTTCCCGGGGATACAGGTCAGCAGTATTACAAAACCGCTGACGCTGGTAAAGAAGATAAATACATGGAAAGAAAGCACGACACCAGTGCATTTCCTTTGCACGGCGATAGGGATTGATCTGTACTGCACGATAGAGACCTTCAACTATGAGGAAGTAGGCGGGGATCCGGGCACATATCAGTACGATATTGCACTGAAAGAATACCGGGAGATATCTACCAGACAGGTTACTGTGAACGTCAGCACCAACGTGGCAAGCGTGAAGAAAAAGACGACCACAAGGGTAAACAGCACTTCTACAACAAAAACCTATACGGTAGTTAAAGGTGACTGTTTGTGGAATATTGCGAAGAAATATTATGGGACGGCAACCATGACGTTGTGCAAAAAGATTTATAATGCAAATAAATCCGTGATCGATAAGCATAAAGGCGGCTGGACCATGATATGGCCCGGTGATGTCCTGACTATCCCGGCGGCGTAGAAAGGGGGATTTATTATGGCATCATCCGGAATGTGCCTGATCGTGATAAAGGGGTCTAAATCTTATGATGTTACAGATCTTGTTGAGTCAGTCACGTGGAAAGGACGGTTTGGAAGTTCTTCCCGGACGCTGACGGCCACGCTGGTGGATGACAGCGGATATAAGCATGCGAGAAGTGGCATTGATGTTGAATCAGGGCATCAATGCTATTTTTCTTATGATGGAACAGAATTATTTCGTGGCATCATCATGTCGCAGACGCAGACACAGAAAAAGAAACTGAAATTTACGGCTTATGATAATGGAATCTATTTGGCCAACAATAAAGACACTTTTGTCTATGAAAATAAGACGGCGGATCAGGTGTTTAAGGATGTGTGTACGCGCTTTGGCCTGCCTGTGGATGAGGTGGCGAGCTGTTCATACAAGATTCCCGATCTCACCAAATCAAAAACAACAGGGTTTGATGCTATCGCAGATGCTCTGAGTTTGGATTATGACGCGACCGGCATAAAACATTATGTATTCAGTGACAAGGGTAAACTGAGCCTAAAGACCCGACGCCAGAATATAAAGCAATGGGTTATTGAGGTGGGCCAGAACCTGTCTACATATAGTTACACCCGGAGCATCGAAGATGTAAAAACCCGGATTAAGATGGTATCCAGTGAAGGTACCACCCTTGCGGAAAAGTCGGATTCTGCGCTTGAGGCAAAGATTGGAGTCATGCAGGATATCCAAGTCCCGGACGAGTCGCTTACCACGGCACAGATCAAAGACCTGATTGCTACTGTGCTGAAATCAGAAAGCACTCCGGAGCGGACGATGAACGTGACTGCCATGGGTCTGACGGATGTCATATCCGGAATAGGTGTATATATCATTATCCCGGATCTGGATATCAGCAACACTTTTTATGTTGATGAGGATACACACACCTTTAAAGATCAGAGCCATACCATGTCACTGAAACTCATCTATGCCACAGATCTTGACGCAGAAGAGAAAACGTCATCGGGCAGCTCCTCGTCTTCGGACTATGCTGTCGGGGATGAGGTTACATTTAACGGCGGATACCATTATGTGAGCAGTAATGCAAGCAGCCCGACCGGAGGGACGAGGAAATCCGGAAAAGCAAAGATAACCCTGATTGCAAAGGGAGCGAAACATCCATACCATCTGATAGGCGGTGCCTATAATTCCCTGAGCGGAAATTGTAATGTGTACGGATGGGTAGATTCGGGGACATTCAGTTAAAGGAGGGATAGAAAATGGCGAGTTCAGATACCGACAGCACAAGCTTAAAACAGCTTTTGCAAGGCATGACGGGCGGCGAGGTGGAAATTTATCAGGGAACTGTTATTTCCGCGTCTCCGCTCAAAATACGAATGGCAAACGATAGTGCGCTGGTCATTACAGAATCAAATACATACGTTCCGCGGCATCTGACGGATTACTCGACAACCGTTGACATATCCGGAGGAAGCGTAAGTGGCAGTACTAATAGCGCAAGTGATCACACGCATAGTTTCAGCGGGACCGCGGCGAGCGCCGGCTCTCACTCGCATTCTGTCAGTGGTACGACGGGCGAGGCGGGGGATGATTCCCATTCTCATTCCTATAGTGGGACTACCGGGGAAGCTGGCAATCACTCTCACAGCGTAGATGGGAGTGTTGGTTCCGCCGGTAGCCATGGCCATTCCATTGAATCCATTACCATTACTGGGGCATCCATGACGGTACACAATGCCCTGAAAGCAGGAGATACAGTGCATGTGTTGTCGCTTTATAATGGCAAGCAATACTATGTGCTGGACAGGGTGGCATAAATGGCAACAACAGTATATGTCCCCATCGCTATCAGTGAGGTAGTTGAGGCAGAAGGATTACCGTCAAGAACTTACCGCCTCGATCTGGATGAAGGGAGGATTGTGGGATTTGTGGATGACCTGGATGCAGTTACACAGGCCATCCGGAAAGCAATTATAACCCCGAGGTTCAAGTGCCTCATTTATAGTGATCAGTATGGGAGCGAAGTGGAGGACGCGGTCATTGCGAACGATGCAACAAGGGAATACACGGAAGCCGCTATGGAGGGATTCATTAAGGATGCGCTGGCGCCAGACACACGCATTCTGGATGTCAGTGATTTCTCTTTTGAGTTTAAAAACGATGCGGCCTATGTTTCCTTTACCGTAGAAACGATATACGGGGAAACCGAGATACAGGAGGTATTTTAAATGTTTGAGGATTATACCTATGAAAATCTTCTGGAAGAAGTGCTCAGCAATGCACCGGACAATATTGATACCAGAGAAGGCAGCATTTTTTATGATGCAGTGTCCGGAGTTTTGCTCATAATTGCAAAATTATATATGGATCTGGATGTGATTATGGAGTATTGCTCCATTTACACAGCCACCGGAGATGCACTTACTTCCAAGGCATCAGAATATGGCATTACCCGGAAATCGGCCACGCCCGCAAAATATTATGTGACATTTGAGGGGACAACCCCGGATGTAGGGGAACGGTTTTATTATGATGGTCTTTATTTTGTTCTCTGCGTGGATGACGATGGCGTTTATTACCTGGAGGCCGAGGAAGCCGGGGAAAGTGGGAACACGATTTATGAGGGAACTGCGGCAATCCCGGTCAACACAATAGACGGGCTAACGTCAGCCACGTTTGGAGCGTTGTACGAAGCTGGTACAGATGAGGAAGATGATGAGACGTTGCGTGCAAGGGTGGTGGAGAAGATTTCCGGACCTGCCGAAAACGGGAACAAGCAGCATTACAAAACATGGTGCGAGAGCATTGACGGCGTTGGCATGGCGAGGATATACCCTCTGTGGAACGGTCCGAATACCGTAAAGGCTGTCCTGATCGACAGCAATGGGCATGGCTGTACAGAAGCAAAGGTCGCAGAGGTGCAGGAATATATCGATCCTGCAACACTGGGTTATACCGCTGAGGTAGATGGCATCACTTATGTTGTGGGCGATGGTCTGGGCGAAGGCGTAGCGAACCTCGGCGCACACTTTACGGCATTTGGGGCGATAGACTATGATATAAATGTTACCTTCACTGCCGAGGTTGCCAGCGGCTACACCACTGATGCGGTTGCGGAAGAGGCATCCGAGGCGATAGCGGATTACCTTAAAGAGATGGCACTGGAATATGACGAGGCAGATGATATCGTTGTCCGGGTCACGTCCATTGGATCTATTATTTCCAGTCTTTCATCCGTCCTCGATTATAGCGACCTGACTATCAACGACGGCACAGAAAACATCATTCCCGGGGAGAATTACGTGCCGGTAATCGGGGAGGTGACGGTATCGTGAATCTGTTGAACAGACAATATGACAGTTATTACGAAGAACTGGTCCGGTATTACCCCCGGTATTATATGGACGTTAGGGAGATGATCGCGATACTCAAAGCGCATGGCGCTATCTGTGATACCCTGGGAGACAATATCGAACAGGTTTACAGCAACAATTTTATAGACGAGATGGATGAAGACAGCATTGCCACAATGGAGAACATGCTGGGCATAGCCTTGAACAAGTCGCGGACGTTGGAAGAGCGCCGCAGGCTGGTCAAGGCTTATTTTATTGGATTCGGAACCATATCTGCATCCATGCTGAAAGAAACCATCTATGCATATACTGGCGCGGAAGTGGATATCACTTTTGAACCCTTTGATGACGAAGGGAACAATATGCTGATAATCCGAATTGCCCGGGGCGATGAAGAAACGGTTTATATGTCCGACATCCTGTGGCTGCTTGCAAAAAAAATACCGGCACATATCTATTACCAGGCGGATCTGTGGTATGACTTCCCGGGCGTAGTGATTGGCGGCGGCAGGAAGCGCCGCACGTTTACTACATTTCAATACCCGCTGGCCGGCACCAGACCGGATATCGTTAAGATAGGCGATCTTAATCTGGTCAGTACGGTTGTTGAATCAGAAGCATTGAATGTCATATCAGATTACGCGTTGGCGTCAGAGAGCCAGTATACCGGAACGAAGCCGACGATAGTAAAAACCGGCGTTTTGAACGAAGTCAGCACCGCTACAGAGGCAAGCGCGGTTGTATGCGGTATTGATTATATTTTCTGCGGTGAAGATCATTACGCATCCGAATCGTAGGGTTAGGAGGTAAAAGCATGGCATTTTGGCAGAGCGATTTCATGGATAAGATGCGGACAGAGTGGTTACGCCGGATTGCAAAGGTCCAGTATTACGCTGGTGGTACATGGTATGATGCGCAGATTACGCAGAAAACCATATCTGGCAATAACTTGCAGATCTATACGGCCACGACAGACAGTGAAGACCTTACTATCACGCAGGTTCGGCTCATTGATGTATCTGGCGATGTTGCCGGCCTGATGAGCGAATCAATCCAGAAAACCGCAGATCAGGGCGTTATAACCCTGTGGGAATTTCCATTGTATGAAATTACTTAACAGAAGGGAGGAAATAAGGAAATGGCATATGGTTACTTGGTCTGGCAAGACCACGCCGTAACGCCGTCGCGGACCTTTACCGTTAAGGAGAACGATGACGGCACAATTACATTAACCCCGGCATGGACGGTAGTCCAGCAGGGCACAGCACAGTCGGCCGCTAATTTTAACAATATGGATACCGGTATTATGGCTGCGAATGTCGCTTCGTCTGAAGCTCTTCGCCTCATCAATCTGTTGCAGGACGATGTAGAGGGGGTACAGGGCGTTATTATTGAGCAGACATTCACCAACACATATTCGTATCCGTTTAACAACAGCCAGGCAACGGTTTCTATTCCTACGGCAAATACCCGGAGAAATACAGATTACTATGTGATTGCTGAGGTTGTGGATTATGAGGGCGATGATGTGGGAGATATCCATATCACCGATAAACTGGTGAATGGGTTCAAGGCAGCTTTTGACGGAAATGCCACAAGCGTAACTATCAAATTTTATGTGATCGGAGGTATGGTCTGATGGCTAATGTAATTACGAAGTCTGATGAGCGCAGAGCCTATGAAGAACAGGTCCTGCGCTCTTTTGGTGGGAGCAACAGTGCGGTTGATCGGGAGGCTGCGCAGGTGATTGCCGCAAGGTCGCAAGAGGCCATTGCGGAACTGAGAAGAATGGAGGGTAAAAACAGATGAATGTTATTTATAAGACAGAGGGCAGCATGTATGTAGATTATGAGCTATCCAGTAAGAGCATTACCTTTGGTGATGATGACCTTAGCATCAATCTGAAAAACCGGCAGAGGGACGAGGTTGTGACCGTTGATGTATGCGCGGATCGTGATGGATATCTGGTTGTTGGCGCGGCCACCGGTTACCGTTATGTCGCACAGATTGAGATACCGGCAACGGAGTATGAAGAAACTGTGGTTGAGGGTACAGATGATGAGGGCAATGCAACGCAAGAGACGCAGCGTACGGCCAAAGATTTTAACATCGATAACTGCACCCTGTATTTATATGCGATGGAGGTGTAAAAGGTTATGAGTAATTTTTCTGATTTAAAACTTGCCGTTGAGGCTATTTCAGGTGGAATAAATACAGTCATTTTGGATGATGTTGGCATGCCGTCAATCATGTATGCAGTCAGCAAGATGCTTCGCAGTGAGCTGGTGGCTGGTGCCACATCCGATGCTCATCAGGCGTTTCTGGTCGATGGCACGGAGTATGATGTCGCGTATTTTTCCAAATACCAGAATATCGTACAGAACAGCCGTGCTTATTCCCTGCCGATGCAGGATCCGAAAGCGAGCATTACGTTTGACACGGCTCTGACCTATTGTAGAAATAAAGGTGATGGTTGGGGCATTCAGCCGTTCAGCCTTTGGTCCACTGTTGCGCTGTGGTGTAAGAAGAACGGCTTCCAGCCGCACGGCAATAATAATTATGGCCGAGATGTGACATATACATGGGAAAAAGGCGTTCCGTCATATTATAACAGTGATGGCACGGTCGCAAGATGCGCCACAGGATCTGGCCCGGCTACATGGTATCATGACGGAACGCGGCAGGGTATTGCAGATCTGAACGGTAACGTGTGGGAATGGTGTGCCGGTATGAGGTTGGTCGCGGGCGAACTGCAGGTTATTCCGTACGCAAACTGCATCCTTGCCACCTGTGATATGGGAGCAAGCTCTGACGAATGGAAGTGCATCGATGCGGATGGCAATTATGTCGATCAGGGTTCTGATAATACCCTGCATCTGGATTATATTTCCAGTAAATGGTGCTGGATTGTTGGTGATAGTTTTACGAGTCAGTCCGATGCATCCAGAAGCTGCACATTTGCTAATGTATATGCATCGGATGATGTAAGTGATAGTGCGAAGATTCTGCTTCGTTGCCTGGGTCTTCTTCCAGAAGATTCGGATACCGATTACGGCTCAGATTATTTCTATGCAAATAACGGCGCCGCAGAGCGCGTGCCGTTTCGTGGGGGCGACTGGTACAACGGGTCTTACGCCGGCGTGTTCTACGTGACTCTGTACTATCCCCGCTCGAACTCGAACACGTACATCGGCTTCCGCTCCGCTTATTATGGATCCCTGTAATCTGGTTCCTGTGTTCTGATGGGGCTGCGATAGCAGCCCCTTAATTTTTTGGAGGCAATAACGGAATACGATATTTTATAACGTAACTTCCCAAAGGGTAACAAATAGAGATATTATATGCTCTATAAAATAACGTGTGGCGATATGGAGAAAGAAGAGTCTGGATGGATAAGTACATAGAAGAAAATTCGCCATTTTTGCAGAAAACATTCGACATGATGGATTATGCTTATCCGGCTCTCGCGCAATTTCCAAAAAGTGAAAAGTATGCCATGGCAGAAGATATAAAAAAGTGCATGGATACCATCTTGGAGAAAGCGATTGAGGGCAACAAGAAGTATTATAAAAAGAACACGCTTCAAGAACTGGACGTGGCCGTCGCAAAGCTGAAAGTATATGTGCGGCTGGCCCATCGGCAGGGCTTCTTGTCCCACAAAAAGTATGAAGAGTGGTCGAAGTATATTGTAGAAATGGGAAAGATGGTGGGAGGTTGGATCAACAGCCTGCCGCAGAGAAAATAATTTCGTAGGGAACAGGATACTACGCGTGCCGTATCGTGGGGGCAACTGGAACAACGGGTCTAACGCCGGCGTGTTCAACGTGAATCTGAACAATCCCCGCTCGAACTCGAACACGTACATCGGCTTCCGCTCCGCTCTACCCCAAAAGTCAGATGTTGCGTACTTACGGGTGCGCTTCCAGAACCTGGGTGTAAAGGATCCTGTTTCCGTGCTGACAAAGCAAAAAATGGGGGACCTGTAACTGAAAAGGCAGATTCCTTTGGACACAGAATGCCGATAGTACCGCACTTTGCCAGGGAATTCCGCAATGCCTCGAAGGAGATAATATGTCCATAAAAAATGTATACCCGCAGATTTCGTCTTTCGAGAATGTCATGCAAGCTGAAAAGGATGTCCGTGCCGGGAACAGGTATGGAGGGGAGGAACTGGAATTCTGGAGTGATTATGAGGATAACATTCACTTCATAGTTGATTCTCTGCAGAGTCTAAAGTTTCCGCCAGACACATACCGTTCATTTTATGTGTATGAGCCGAAGCTGCGGAAGATTGTATGCTCTGATTACACAACGAAAGTAATCCATCGGGCTGCATATAATGTCCTTAATCCACTGGTTTGTAAGACTTTCATCACAGACACGTTTTCCTGTGTGAAAGAAAGAGGACAGCTCCATGCGATGCAGCGGCTTTCCGAGTGGGTTAATTATGTATCCCAGAGCGGAACGACATGGTATTATCTGAAAGAGGACGTGGAAAAGTTCTTTTATCGGATGGATCATGAGGTACTCATGAAAATCCATCGAAAGAAGATCTCCGACAGCAGAGCAAATCGTTTTGCAGAACATTATATTTGTGAGGCTTCGGTGCCCTTCGGCCTTCCGCTCGGCGTGAAAAATCCTATGGATATTTCGGAAGAGGAGATGCTGTGGAATGTTGGAATCAGCATTGGCGGTGGTTTGTCACATATGTACGGAAATATGTATATGGA
>JAJQAD010000180.1 GCA_021204005.1 Clostridiales bacterium | reverse complement strand
AAGCAGTATCACAGGACTCCGTGAAGAAAGAAAAGGAAAGCGAAGATGCCGCCGATAAACGCCGGAAAGTTACGGTCCCGATGAACAAATCTTACGAGGAAATGTCGGTGGAGGAACTTCAGGCGGCAATCCTGGAGAAAATGGCGAAAAACGGCCCGGTGACGGACGAGATGCGGCGGACCGTGGATGAGAATATCTGGCATGATTCTCTGGTAAACTGGGTGAAGAGCTTTCGTTAAACAGAAAAGAAAAGAGGGATAATATGGATCGAAAACCGAACAAGACGAGAAATGTACTTTGTACGATAGCGATTATTATATTGCTGATACTTCTGGTTTTTATTTGTGTGAGACAGAGTAGAAGTACCATGCAGCTGTATGAGGAATATATGGAGGAAACCAGCGCAGAGACGGAGTAGATATGAAGAGAGTATTTTTGATTGTGTTGGATAGCTTCGGCGTCGGTGAGATGCCGGACGCGGCGGAGTATGGCGACGCGGGGAGCAATACGCTGCGGACTGTGGCGCAGAATCCGTACTTTGCTGTGCCGCATATGGCGCGGCTGGGTCTGTTTCATCTGGACGGCGTCGCAGGGGAGCCCTGGAGCCGGAAATGGATTGATCAGTCGGATGGATTACGGAAGAAAAACGATACAGGGATAGATCATTCCAACCGGGCTGAAATGTCGGAATCACAGGGAGGACCGGAGCTGTCTGTCGGCTCGTTTGCCCGTATGACGGAGCGTTCTGCCGGAAAGGATACAACCACGGGTCATTGGGAAATCGCGGGACTGGTTTCGGAAAAGCCGATGCCGGTGTTTCCGCATGGATTTCCTCCGGAGGTGATTGAAAAATTTGAGAAGCTTACCGGGAGACATGCGCTTTGCAACCTTCCCTACTCCGGGACAAAGGTGATCGAGGATTATGGCCGGGAGCATATGGCGACCGGCGACCTTATCGTCTATACCTCCGCGGATTCGGTATTTCAGATTGCGGCGCACGAGGATATTGTGCCGGTGGAGCAGCTGTACCGCTACTGTGAGATGGCGCGGGAGATGCTCGTGGGGGAATGCGGCGTGGGACGCGTGATCGCGCGTCCGTTTGTCGGTGAGCCCGGCAGTTTTACGCGGACCAGCCGCCGTCACGATTTTTCGCTGCTCCCTCCGAAGGACACGATGCCGGATCAGCTAAAGGAACAGGGATTGGATGTGATCGGAGTCGGAAAGATCAACGATATTTTTGCGGGAAAGGGAATCACGGAGTTTGTGCGCACTTCCGGCAATGCGGAGGGAATCAAGCGGACACTGGAATACATGGACAGAGATTTTGAAGGACTTTGCTTTGTCAATCTGGTCGATTTTGACATGCTATATGGTCATCGCAACGATGTGGATGGATATGCAAAGGCTCTGACTTACTTTGACGAGCGTTTGCCGGAGATAATTGGAAAATTGCGGGACGAGGATATTCTTATGATCACCGCGGATCACGGATGTGACCCGGGGACGCCCTCCACAGACCACAGCAGGGAGTATACGCCGCTTTTGATGTGCGGAAAACCGGTTCCGGCCGGGGAAAACTTTGGCACGAGGCCGACGTTCGCGGATATCGGGGCGACAGTGCTGCAGTATTTCGGCGTGTCGTCGAGGATTGCGGGGGAGCCTCTGCCATTATTGTAAGGTTAGCTGCTTTCGGAATCATTTTGTATTGAGAACATGGAGCGAGTGGAAAATGTAAAAACGACAGGAAAAGTAAGAATAGAAAGTGTAAGAAAAATGAAACCCGATAGTTATCAGGAGGATATAGATTGACAGAGTTACGAAAAGAGATAGAGAAAAGAAGGACATTTGCGATTATTTCCCACCCGGATGCGGGAAAGACGACATTGACGGAGAAGTTTCTGCTCTACGGCGGACAGATTAATCTGGCCGGTTCCGTGAAGGGCAAGGCGACGGCGCGTCATGCGGTTTCCGACTGGATGGAGATCGAGAAGCAGAGAGGTATCTCTGTGACCTCGTCTGTGCTGCAGTTTGAGTACGGCGGGTATTGTATTAATATTCTGGATACGCCGGGACATCAGGATTTCTCGGAGGATACCTACCGGACGCTGATGGCGGCGGATTCCGCGGTGATGGTGATCGACGGTTCCAAGGGCGTGGAGGCGCAGACGCGGAAGCTGTTTAAGGTCTGCGTTATGCGGCATATTCCGATTTTTACTTTTATCAACAAGATGGACCGGGATGCAAACGATCCCTTTGACCTGGCGGATGAGATTGAGAAGGAACTGGGTATTGCCGTCTGCCCGGTCAACTGGCCGATCGGATCCGGGAAAGGTTTTAAAGGCGTCTATGATCGGAATACCCGGAAAGTCATGACCTTTTCCGATACCCTGAAGGGGACGAAAGAGGGCGAGGAGCGGGAGTATGACCTGGATGCGCCGGAGCTGACCGCAGAGATCGGCGAGGAGGCCAGACAGCAGCTGCTGGACGATATCGAACTGCTGGACGGCGCCAGCGCGGAGTTTGACCAGGAACTGGTGTCAAAGGGAGAGCTTTCTCCCATGTTTTTCGGTTCTGCGCTGACGAATTTCGGTGTGGAAACCTTTCTGCAGCACTTTCTGCAGATGACGACCTCACCGCTGCCGAGAATGTCAGATCAGGGCGAGATCAGCCCGTTTTCTGAGGATTTCAGCGCTTTCGTCTTTAAAATTCAGGCTAATATGAATAAGAATCACCGGGACAGGGTTGCGTTCATGCGGATCTGCTCCGGAAAGTTTGACGCGGGCATGGAGGTTTTCCATATCCAGGGAAATAAAAAGCTCCGCCTTTCCCAGCCGCAGCAGCTGATGGCGCAGGAGCGGAAGATTATAGAGGAGGCCTACGCGGGAGATATCATCGGTGTCTTCGATCCGGGGATTTTTTCCATCGGGGACACGCTGACCACGGCGAAAGACAAGTTTGCCTTTGAGGGGATTCCGACCTTTGCTCCGGAGCATTTCGCGCGCGTGACCCAGATGGATACGATGAAGCGGAAACAGTTTGTCAAGGGTATCACCCAGATCGCGCAGGAGGGCGCCATCCAGATTTTCCAGGAGTACAAGACCGGTATGGAGGAAATCATCGTCGGCGTCGTCGGCGTCCTGCAGTTTGATGTGCTGAAATTCCGCCTGGAGAATGAGTACAACGTGGAGATTCGCATGGAGAATCTGCCCTACGAGCATATCCGCTGGATTGAGAACAAGGAGATTGACCTTGACCGCATCAGCGGCACCTCCGATATGAAAAAAATCCGCGATCTGAAGGGCAATCCGCTGCTGTTGTTTGTCAATTCCTGGAGCGTGGGGATGACGCTGGAGCGGAATGAGGGGCTGATTCTGGCGGAATTCGGCAGAAATTAAGCATTATCGTATCATCTGTACGGCAAGATTTATATGATTAAGAAGAAAAGAGGACGAGAGATTTCCCGTCCTCTTGTTATTTTTACTCTCCATCCCCCATTAGCCGGAACGCGTATTCCGCGGAACCCTCCAGTTGCGTCATGGCCGTGCGGATTTCCGATGCCTGTTCCGGTGTCATGCTGTCTGCTTTGACGCGTCGCATGGTTTTCTGAAGATTTGCGATATCGGAGCGGATGGTTGATTTTGTCGACTTGTCCAGCTGCTTTTTCGTCTTTGTCAGCGCATTTTCCGCTTTGCGGATCAGCTGCTGCGCGTCGCTGTACAGGTCGAAATGTTCTTTGCGCTCACTGTCCGAAGCAGCATACTCGGCAGCGTCCGCCATGGCGCGTTCCACCTCGTCGTCCGACATGCTGGTGCCGGTGGTGATGGTGATGCTCTGTTCTTTGCCGGTTCCAAGATCCTTTGCCGATACGTGGACGATGCCATTGGCGTCAATGTCGAATGTGACCTCAATCTGCGGCACGCCGGCCATGGCGCGGCGAATGCCTTTTAAGGTAAATTTTCCCAGGAGTTTGTTGTCCTTTGCAAACTGCCGTTCGCCCTGAAGCACTTTGATGATCACGGATGTCTGGTAGTTTTGCGCAGTGGTGAAGACCTGGCTGTACCGGGTCGGGATTGTGGTGTTGCGCTGGATTAGAGGTGTGGAGACGCCGCCCACTGTCTCAATGGAGAGGGTCAGCGGGGTGACATCCATGAGCAGGATCTCATTTAAATTGCTGTCTCCGGTCAGCTTGCCGCCCTGGATTGCCGCGCCGAGGGCGACGCACTCATCGGGATTCAGGTTGTGGCTGGGCTCCTGCCCGAGCAGCTGGCGTACCTTTTCCTGCACGGCGGGAATCCGGGTCGAGCCGCCCACGAGGAGAACCTTTCCGAGTTGGGAAGCGCTGATGCCCGCGTCGGGCAGCGCGGACTGTACCGGACCTGCCGTGCTCTCGGTCAGGTCATGGGTCAGTTCCTCAAATTTTGCGCGGGTCAGGCGGAGATCCATGTGTACCGGACCGGAGCGTCCTACGGAAATATAGGGCAGGTTGATCTCAACCTCCGTTGTGGAAGAGAGGGCTATTTTTTATTTTTCCGCTTC
>JAJQAD010000203.1 GCA_021204005.1 Clostridiales bacterium | reverse complement strand
ATTCCGATCTCAGCCATCCGTTTCCCGATCTCAATCACGACACCGTCCGCCCCACCGTCTCCGCAGAGCAGATTGCTGCCGTTGCCGATCACCAGATAAGGAACCTCATTTTCTTTACAGCAGGCAATCACCCGCGGCAGTGTTTCCCTGTCCGGCAACACCAGAAAATCCGCCGGCCCGCCGACACGAAAAGTCGTATGGCGGCTCATAGGTTCATCCCGCAGGACATATTCTCCCCCGGCAATGCGGCATAACGTTTCATATATCTTCATGTTAATCTCCATCCCATCGTCTTTCAATTGGCGGCACAAATCGCCACGAAAGAACCAGCATCCATTTCTATGCATTCTTCAAAAACGCCACATAGCCGCGCTTCGCCTCATAAAGATCCGCCTTGCTGATGATTTCCCAGGGCGCATGCATATTCAGCACTGCAACACCGCTGTCAATCACCTGCATATTATAGTTGCCAAGGATATAAGCGATCGTTCCGCCGCCGCCCGCATCTACTTTGCCAAGCTCCGCCGTCTGGAAATATACATCGGAGGAATCCATCACGTCACGGACATGTGCCACATACTCCGCACTCGCATCGTTTGAGCCTGATTTCCCGCGGGCTCCGGTATATTTATTAAACACGAGCCCTTTTCCGAAATACGCGGAATTATTCTTTTCCATAACCGCCGGGTAGTTCGGGTCGTACGCTGCACTGACATCGGAGGACAGGGCACAGGAATTCTGCAGTGCGCGGCGCAGCTTCAGTTCACTGTAGTCTCCGCACGCATTCATCACCTCGGCCACAATATTCTCAAAGAAACGGGACTCCATTCCGGTAGCACCGACGCTGCCGATCTCCTCCTTGTCTACCAAAAGACAAATGCTGGTCCGCTCCGGCACATCCATCTCAAGCATCGCCGCAAAAGAGGGATATGCACAGACGCGGTCGTCATGGCCGTACCCCATAATCATGCTGCGGTCAAAACCATAATCTCTGGCTTCCCCTGCCGGGACAATCTCAATCTCCGCGGAAAGGAAATCCTCCTCCTCAATCCCGTACTTTTCTCCCAGAATCTGCAGTACATTGGCGCACACTCTGCGCTTTTCCTCTTTTTTCTTCTCGTCATCTGCATCGTCGGTTTTCAGCGGAATGCTGCCGATGAGGACATTCATATCCTCACCCTCGATCACCTTGGCCGCGTTCTTTGTCATCTGCTCCGCGGAGAGATGGATCAGCAGATCGCTGATGCCGAAAACCGGGTCGGACGGGTCTTCACCGACATTGACTGTCACCACAGAACCGTCTTTTTTCGCCACCACACCGTGAAGTGCCAGCGGCAGAGTCACCCATTGGTATTTCTTAACGCCGCCGTAATAATGCGTATCCAGGAGAGCCAGGTCGGTGTCCTCATACAGCGGGTTCTGCTTCAGATCCAGCCGGGGCGAATCAATATGTGCGCCGAGAATATTCATCCCCTCCTCAAAAGGCTTGCTGCCGATGACAAATAAGGCCAGATTCTTTCCCTTATTATCCGCATAGACACGGTCGCCGGGCTTCAATGTAATTCCCTGCGCCATCACTTCCTCCATATCTGTAAATCCGGCCGCTTCCGCCTGCGCTTTCAGCTGTGTCACGCATTCACGCTCCGTCTTGCAGGAAGAAAGAAATCTCCGGTACTCTTCCGCAAAAGCAAACACCTGCGCCCGCTCCTCTTCCGTATATTTTTCCCATGCATTTTTTCTTGTCATTTTCATATCCTCCTATTGATTAATTCTGCTGCCAGGTCTCGGCTTCCCGGCTCTCTTTTAAATTCTTTTCCACGCGGCGGTAGAGCTCCTGTGCCGCATTGTAACCCATCTTCTTCTGACGGTGATTGACAGCCGCCGCCTCACAGATAATCGCCAGATTACGTCCCGGCCGGATAGGAATCGAGTGGCAGACAACCTGTGTGCCGAGGATTTCCGTATACTCCTCCTCCAGCCCCAGGCGGTCGTACTCATGCTCTTTTTCCCAGTTTTCCAGCTTGATCACCAGGTCGATCGTCTGTTTTTCTTTTACCGCCTCAACGCCAAACAATGTCTTGACATCAATGATGCCGATACCCCGCAATTCGATAAAATACTGTGTGATCGCCGGCGCTGTCCCAACCAGGGAATTATTACTCAGCCTGCGGATTTCCACCACATCGTCCGTAACCAGACGATGGCCGCGCTTGACCAGTTCCAAAGCCGCCTCACTTTTACCGATGCCGCTCTCCCCCATGATCAGAATTCCCTCACCATAAACGTCCACCAGCACGCCGTGAATGGAAATGCTGGGCGCCAATTCTCCGCTGAGGTAGTGGATTGCCTCCGAGAGGAAATCGGACGTGGAACGCCTGGTACCCAGCACGGGAATGCCGCGCTGTATCGCCAGTTCAAATCCTTTTTTCTGCAGCTGGTATCCCCGGCAGAGAACCAGGCAGGGAATATCGTGATCCATAAGCTGCTGAAACCGCAGCATGCTGATCTCCCTCGGCAAAAGCTCCATGTAAGCGGATTCTACTTTGCCGATCACCTGGATGCGCTCACTCGCAAAGCCCTCATAAAAACCGGTCAGCTCCAGCGCCGGACGGTTCACCTCTGACTTTGTGATATAGCGCTCTGTCATATCAATCCCCGGTGTCAGACAGTCGAGGCGCATGTGCTCCGCGAATTTTGCCACACTGACTTTTTGCATAACGTTCCTCCCTTGTCGTTTAGAGAAACCTAAACCTCATATCCAATGCGGACACGTCGAGTTTCTATCTTTCCTCCGCCGCCTATCGTTTGCTGTTTCCGCAAACTCGCCTGTAAACAGGCTCAAACAGTGCTCCAACAGCAAACACTATGCTCGGAAAGATGACGAAACTCTTCCTACTGTCTGCCTTGGATATGAGGTTCAGTTTTCCATATACATACTCTATAAATTGTACAACAATGTATTATATATCCTGCACGCTTTCCGTCTGCGGATGAAAGAATGCATACACTGAAACCGCTGCCCGCTCATTCATGGAGGGAACTTCCCTCAGCGCTTCCACATCCGCATTCCGGATTGCCTCCAGCGACTGGAATTCCCGCATCAGAGCTTTTCTCCTCTCCGGACCGATCAGAGGAATGTCGTCAAGTACGGAGTGCACCTGCTCTTTGCTGCGCAGCGAACGATGATATTCGATCGCAAAACGGTGCGCCTCATCCTGGATCCGCGTGATCAGGCGAAATCCCTCGGAATGAGTATCAATCGGTATCTCCTCATTCTTATAATATAATCCGCGTGTTCTGTGATGGTCATCTTTTACCATGCCGCAGACCGGTATGTCAAGTCCCAGCTCATCCAGCACAGCCAGGGCAATATTGACCTGCCCCTTTCCGCCATCCATCAGAATCAGATCCGGAAAGCGGGTAAAACTGCCGTACTCATCCCCCAGATCACGGATATTGTTTTTCTGTCGCTCCTCCATCCCATGGGTAAACCGACGCGTCAGCACCTCCCGCATGGAAGCATAATCATCCGGTCCGACCACTGTCCGGAGTTTAAAGCGGCGATAGTCGCTGCGGCAGGGTCTGCCCTTTTCATATACTACCATAGATCCCACGGATTCGAAACCATTTGTATTGGAAATATCGTAAGCCTCCATACGGCGGACATAGCCGATATCCAGCAGCGCTGCGATCTCTTTGACTGCGCCGATGGTACGCCCCTCTTCCCGGCGAATCCGCTCCCGATCCTGTGTCAGCACCATCTGCGCATTCTGTGCAGCCAGCTCGACCAGTTTTTCCCGGCTTCCCTTTTTCGGGACTCGCAGCGTACATTTCTGTCCGCGTCTGGAAGAAAGCCAGCGGCTGATAATGTCCGCATCGTCAATCTCCATCTGCAGCATAATCTCCCGCGGAATAAACGGCGTCCCTGCATAATACTGACGGATAAAGGTAGACATCACCTCACGCGGCGTGTCCTCCGCTCCGATCGTCACATGAAAATGCTCGCGACCGATCAGCTTTCCCTGCCGGACAAAAAACACCTGCACCACAGCATCCCGGTCATCCATAGCCAGGGCAATGATATCCCGGTCCTCACCATCGAAATCCGTAATTTTCTGCTTCTGCGCAATCTGCTTTACACTGTTTAACAAATCGCGTATTTCCGCGGCCTTCTCAAAATCCAGTGCTGCCGCGGCCTGCGTCATCTGCGTCTCCAGTTCCTGCATAACCGCGGTATATTTTCCGTTTAAAAATTCCATCGCCTGCCGCACCCGCTCCCGGTATTCTTCCGGAGAGATATATCCCTGGCAGGGAGCCATACACTGATGAATATGATAGTTCAGACAAGGGTGTTCCTTTCCGGTATCCCGCGGGAGCACACGGTTGCAGCTTCTGAGCTGATACAGCTTACGGATCAGTTCAATCGTATCCCGGACTGCGGCGGCGCTGGTATACGGTCCATAGTAACGGGACTTATCCTTTTTCATCTGACGGGAAAAGAGAACTCTGGGGTAGGTTTCTCCCAGAGTCACTTTGATATAAGGATATGTCTTGTCATCCTTCAGCATCGTAT
>JAJQAD010000078.1 GCA_021204005.1 Clostridiales bacterium | reverse complement strand
GAAATATACGATCCGTTCCTCCGGAATCTGGCGCATGATCTCCCGCGCCACCGTCAGCCCGCCCACCCCGGAATCAAAGACCCCGATGGGCGCGTATTTTATATCTTCCATAAAAACAGTGTCCTTTCTGTATAGTAACCGTTTTCATCCTGGAAAACTGATTACACTCTATCATGAATCCGGGATGCAGAATCCCATTTTCCCACTTACCAGTTACGCCGATTTCCCTGTTCACCCGGTTTTACCCGGAAAGCGAACAGACCGTAATCTCCAGCTGATTTTCCGCCAGCTGCATCCCCTCCGACTCCAACGCATACTCCAGCCTGACCTCGATCCGATCCTCCGTTTCCGTCACACGCACCGCATGGGTGACCGTGTCCATCAGAAGCATTCCGGCGGAGGTCATATACTCGGCCCTGTGCCGCATGCCAGGCTGAAAACTCATATGTACCCTGGCGCTCCCGCTCCCGGACCGTGTCATCTCCACACAATCCCCGTTAATCTGGATTCGGTTCTTCGTCACAGTGCCTGTCTCAGCATCTGTCGTATCATATAACAGATAATGCCTGTCCTTTTTCTTATAATAGGTGCCCGCCGCAACCGTCCGGACCGGCTCCTGAGCCTCTCTGTCCAGGTATTGTACGCCGCAGACAGAAATTTTCACTTCTTTTGTCATGTGTTTTGTTTCCCCAAATTACATGGTGTTGAGGGCCGGAGCCCTTGCTGATGATATTACTACGGATCGCTCCGATTATTCAAGGAAACGATTCAAAAATTTCAGAATCTGAAATTCCACCTCATAATCTCCGCTTTCCAGAATAGCCGCATATTCCTCGCTTGTCAACTCCGCCTGCAATTTTTCTCCTGTCTCCGCATCCACTTCGTAGACACTGCCGGCAAAGCAAAGGTTCGGATACATGACACACCACCAGTTCTGGCCGCCGCCCTCCCCGATCACCACCCGCAGCGCCTCATAGGCTCCGGACGGAAACGTAAACGCACCGTATGTTTTTTCCGGGAAAACACAGGTTTCCAGTGAGGCAGTCACCGGATAGGCATACCCCGCCGCCTCCACCTGCGAGGCTGCGACTTCCTCAATCGCAGCCAGGTTTTCCTCCACAATCACCTCGCTCTCCTCCAGTGAAGATACTCCGGCCA
Source organism: Clostridiales bacterium (assembly GCA_021204005.1). Taxonomy (GTDB): domain Bacteria; phylum Bacillota; class Clostridia; order Lachnospirales; family Lachnospiraceae; genus Eubacterium_I. The sequence goes on along the minus strand of JAJQAD010000078.1, from coordinate 3,448 downwards.
TCTGTTCCGAAAGAAAGACTCCCACCGCGTCCCGCACCTGCAGCTTGAGTTCCTGATCCTCATTGCTGTCGCTGTTCGCGAGAACATGAAAACGAAGCACCTTACCGGCTATACTCTGCACAAGAAGCTGTGCGCGGATCATCCCGGAAAGAAATACACAGCAGGAAGCCGCCGCCAGCATGCCAATGATATATTTTTTCATCTCTAATTCCATCCTTTCACCATAGAGTCTTGACGGAATTCCTGCTTTTATTCCATATTCATGAACTGCTTTCCAAAAAACTTTACATATGATAATACTACGGATTGCTGCACGGCATAAGTTCGATAACGGAAATCAGAGATTTCCTATCTTATCTCCCTTTTATTATTTGGTGTCACCATAGATGATCAGACTGTCATACACAGCAAACACGTCCTCCATACTCATCCTTTCTCCTGCGGTCATCCCCTCCGTCACTCTGAAAGTCTCCACCGCAGGCGTATCCTCATCGACCGTAACCTCCGGAATCAGCAGCTGTTCCGTTGCATTATAATACTGACTGACCAGATCGCCCACAGTGACCAGGGAACCGGATTTTATCTTGTCCCAGCCCTCCACGATATCCTCCAGGTAAAGTCCCATACAGGTATCTGTCTGAATTTCCTCTGAAAAAAGATTCTGCATCTCTCCCTCCGTCAGAAACACGTAGGCGTTCCAGGAGGCATCTCTCTTTTCCCGGAAAAAGGCAATCAGTTCCTCCGCATTCTGCCCGCCATCCAACATTTCCGCATCCAGCATCAGCACTTTCAGGTGATTCATATCCACATTCCGGTTGCTGCTGCGGGACATCCGATCCGTTCCCTCTGTCAGGCTCTCCATCGTTCCGTCCCAGAACGCATCCTTCGCCAGAGCATTTTCCGACGCATCCGCATCGCCCAGATCCGGATAAGCCATATACATATGAAACGTGCCGCCATCCTCCGCCTCAATCCCGAGAGCCAGGGGAAACGCGTCATTCTCGGGCTCGTTTTTATCACAGCCTGACAACAGCACAGTCAGGCATGCTGCCGCCGCCAAAAACCATTTTTTCATGACCGCCTCCTGCACAGATAATAGCAAAAAGGTAGAATCAACAGCACCGGACCGGTCACATGCAGCACCATAGATCCCAGATCCTCTGCCAGATCCTCGTTTTTCAGCATAAGGCACGCCGCTGCAAACACAATAGCCCCGCATATACAGCTGAGCGCCAATGATTTTCCGGAATTCTGTTCCCGTCCGCGGGGCAAAACGCTCCGAATCATTTCGTTTCCGTAAAACAGCGCCGAGTGAAAGAGAGCAAACAGACAGAAAAACCAGATTCCCACCATAAACGCATCCTGTCTCTCAAAAAATCCTCCCGGCAGTTTGACCACCGCCATCAGAAGAATCACCGGAAATTCCAGTTGAGCCAGAAGCCTGTCCTGAAAAATACCAAGCAAAATAAGATACACCGCCGCATTCAGAGCTAATGCAATCAGAATACTGCACCGCGCGCTCTTTGCCGCCTTCTGCGGCGGATTACAGTGCGGTTTAAAAAACAAAAGCAGCGAGGACAGGGAGAAAAACAGGAAGCTGATACCGCAGCTTTTCCAGAATCCCTCCATCGTATAGGCTGTGTTGAGCCAGTACACCGGCCGAACGCTGACGCAGGCTATGACCAATATGATTGCCAGCGGTACAAGCAGAATCCAGAAAAGCACCTCGTAAATCCGAATTCTCGATTCCAGTCCCTTCCGCAGGCCGAACACGCCGGCCGCCGCCAGCGTGATCAGAATTGCCGGTTCATACCGACTGTTCAGAAGCTGATCCCGCATCAGGGCAGTCAGCAGATACAGCACACCCGCCGCCAGCTCCAGCAGACCAATTCCCGCCAGGCCAAGAAAAATTTTCTGCGGAAGAGTAACTTCCGCCGCGCAGTCGCCGCTGAAATCACATTGTTCAGACAGTTTATTCCACAGGCACAGCAGAGCCATCGCGCCGGCCGCTCCAACAACCAGGGCTGCCACCCCCAGTATTCCGCTCTCCCCCGCCAGCCGGGACGGAAGAAGCAGGCTGCTGAGGCCAAACAGCTCCAGGGACAGCGCCCGCCGGATCTGCCTCGGGGATATCTTATGATTTTCCGAAAATATTGTATGCGAAGTATCAAACACATCCGCAGTTGCTTCCTTATCTCTCATTCCACGCTCCATTTTCTGACCTGATTCTTCCCGGAATCTGATCTGCCATACGCTGCACATCTGTTCCCTGATAAATATTTAAGCAAATTTATACTTTTTTCCCGGGGTCTGACCCCATAAACTTTCGAAGCCGCACCCGGTTGTTTTTATTCGCATAGACCGGTCTGCGCTTTAAAAGTTCCGACGGCGGCCGCACAAAAGTATCCCCCACATCAGCGTTTTTACTCAGGTCCGCGCCGACAAACGGTGTAAAATACGGCATCCCGAAGCTTTCCAGCTGCGCCAGATGAATGAGCACAAACAGCAGCCCGATCAGGAATCCATAGTATCCCCAGGCAGCACAGAGTCCGATAAACACAAATTTTAACAGGCGGAATGCAGTCGCAAAATCCTCATTGGGAATGGCAAAGGAGCACAGCGCCGTAAACGCGACAATAATCACCACCATCGGACTGACAATATTCGCATCCACGGCCGCCTGCCCGATGATCAGTCCGCCCACAATACCAATCGTATTTCCCATGGCGCCGGGAAGCCGCACGCCGGCCTCCCGCAGTAGTTCAAAGGACAGTTCCATCAGCAGGACCTCTATCACCCCCGGGAAGGGAACGCCCTGCCGGGCGGCCGCAAAGGAGAGCAGCAGCTTCGTGGGTAAAATCTGCGTGTGAAAATTTGTCACAGCCAGATAAAGTCCCGGCAGCACCATGGCAAAAAAGGAAGCGACATAGCGCAGTATCCGGGTAAAGGAAGCTATCTCCCACCGGCTGTAGTAATCGTCCGTGGTTTTGATAAAGGAATTGTAATCCGTGGGAAAAATCAGCGCTTCCGGCGAATTATCCAGAAGCACTACCATTCTCCCCTCCAGAAGCGCCATCGCCGCCCGGTCCGGCCGCTCGGTCACCTGGAACTGCGGAAAAGGAGAATACCAGTATTTCTCTGACAACTGCTGCACCACGCCGATATCCTGCACGCCATCGATCACAAAACTTCCCAGACGGCGCTCCATCTCCTTCAGGAATTCCGGATAGATCAATCCGTCATAATAGATCAGGTATAGATTTGTGCTGGAGCGGACGCCCACTTTCTGCTCCCGAACCTTGACATCCGCGGAACGAATCCGCTTCCGGATCAGAGCCGCATTCTGCTTGACGGAGTTAGAAAAACGTTCGTTACTCCCGCGAACCGATTTTTCAGACTCCACCTCCTGGAGAGACATGGCCGGGTATCCCTTGTCCGGTATCTTAAC
>JAJQAD010000143.1 GCA_021204005.1 Clostridiales bacterium | reverse complement strand
GGTACTCTCTATTATTTTCTTTTATTCAACTGACAAAAACTTTACTCTATATTCCGAACGAAACGCACAAAGAAAAAGTAACGGATTTTTTACTTGTCAGCCGGAAAAAGATACAGTATACTTAACTCTAAATTACATTTATCCATCCCAAAAAGGAGAACAGGACATGAACATAACAAAACAGCCCTTCGGAGTGACCTCCGACGGCGATACCGCCTATTTATACTGCCTGAAAAATTCAGAGGGAGCTTATGTGACCATCACCAGCTACGGCTGCCGGATTGTAAATATCTGCGTGCCGGATAAGGAAGGCAGCCTCCGCGATGTCTGCCTGGGATACGATACACTGGCAGAATACGAGAAGGATACCGCCAGCTTCGGCGCAGTCGTCGGCCGCCATGCAAACCGGATTGAAAAAGGTGAATTCACGCTGAACGGCAAGACCTACACACTCGCTGTCAACAACGGTCCCAACCATCTCCACGGCGGCCTGCGGGGATTTCACCACTACAACTGGGATTCCCGGATAGACGGCAGCAAAGTCCGTTTTACCCGCGTTTCTCCGGACGGGGAAGAGGGTTACCCCGGAACACTGACGATGCATGTCACCTACAGCTGGAGCGAAGATAACGAGCTGTGCATTTTATATGAGGCAGAGACTGATCAGGACACTGTCTTTAACACGACGAACCACGCCTACTTTAACCTGGACGGGGAGGACGCCGAAACTGCCTTAAACCATATCCTTATGATTAACGCGGAGCAGTTTACCGAATCGGATGAGAATGATCTGACTACCGGACGCATCCTGCCTGTAGCCGGGACTCCGATGGATTTTACCACAGCGAAACCCATCGGTCAGGATATCCGCGCCGATTACTACCAGTTTAAATATAGCAAGACATACGACCACAACTTTGTCCTGTCCGGAACCGGCCTCACGGAGGCAGCTGTACTCTTTTCCAGAAATTCCGGCATCCGCATGACCTGCTTTACTGATCAGCCCGGTCTGCAGCTCTATGTGCCTGCCAAGTCGCCGTCTTCCCATGGAAAGAACGGTCGGAGCTATCCGACCTACGGAAGCGTGTGTCTGGAGACGCAGCATTTTCCGAACGCCACCAGCCACCCGGAATTCCCCTCCGTCATACTGACACCGGATGCGCCTTTCAAATCAAAAACGATTTACCACTTTTCCTAAAGGAGTATCATTATGCCGTATAATACGCCGCAGGAACACTATTTATCCGCCTTAAAAATGGGGAAAAAAGATCTTCCGTCCGGCTCCTCACCGGAGCAGCCGGAGACACTGCCCGCTCTGGATACCATTCTGGAAAATGTCGAGATCCGCGGGGAAGTCCCTCTGGGACTGATTGATATACCATCGGAACTGATTGTGGGCACAAAGACAAGGGGGCGCATGACTTCTTTTGCCCCCAATTTTATGCCGCTTCTGAACGACAACAGTGAATTTGCCATGAAATGGAAGAGTCTCTGCGAGGCTCATCTGCACGAGGGAATCCGCGATCCCATTATCGCATATGAATATCTGAACCGATATTATGTTCTGGAGGGAAACAAGCGCGTCAGCGTGCTGAAATACTTTGACGCCCCCACCATTCCCGCTTACGCAACCCGGATCATTCCCGCCTGGGAAGATACCAGGGAAATCCGGATCTATTACGAATTCCTGGATTTTTATAATGAAACCAATATCAATTACGTGGAGTTTACCAAAGAGGGCAGTTTCCGGAAACTCTGCCGCCTGACCGGGCACAGAGGCCGCGAACGCTGGTCCATGGACGACCGGATTAATTTCCGCTTCTGCTACAACAATTTTGCCGAAGCTTTCGAGGAACTGGGCGGCAATAAGCTGTCTTGCACGACCGGCGACGCACTGCTTTCCTATATGTATGTCTTCGGCTATGACTCCATGAAAAATATGTCCTCCGCAGATTATAAGAAGAATCTGAAAAAAGTCTGGGAGGAAATTGAGCTGAACCAGGACGATGAGGAGCCGGCGCGGAAGACAGATCTGAAGCTGGATCCGACGCCGGACGCCAGAAAGAACCTGATTTCCCAGATTCTGACGGGCTCCACAGGCTCATCATCCAAAACTATAAAAATTGCTTTCATCCACACAAAATCCACGGAAACTTCCAGCTGGACGTATGCCCACGAGCTCGGACGGATGTATGTGAACGATACATTCCACGGACGGATTCAGACAACCGCCTATGAGAACAATGCCACCGCCGCCGATGCCCAGACTGCGATTGAGAAAGCCATCGCCGACGGCAATACCATCATCTTTACCACCAACCCGATTTTTCTCTCCGCCAGCATCAAGGCAGCGGTCGATCATCCGGAAGTAAAGATTTTAAACTGTTCTCTGAACACCAATCACAAGTATATCCGCACCTACTATGCGCGGATGTTTGAGGCGAAGCTGTTAAACGGCGTTCTGGCCGGTATCATGACTGACACGAATAAGATCGGCTACATTGCCGACTATCCCATCACGAGCATGCCCGCCAACATCAACGCTTTCGCCATCGGGGTAAAAATGGTGAACCCCAAGGCAAAAATTTATCTGGAATGGTCCACCCTGAAAGAAAATCAGGGCGTCGATCTGACAGAAAAACTGTACAACATGGGAGCCACTTATATCTCCCACCTGGATATGATTGTCCCGCAGCACGCCACGCGGCGTTTCGGCCTCTACCGCGTCAATGGCGAGACGCCGGTAAATCTCGCACTTCCCGTCCTTGACTGGGGAAAGTATTACGAGCGCATTATACGCAACATTATCCACGGCACCTGGAACACCGATGGCAAAACAGAAGGGAAAAAGGCAATCAGCTACTTCTGGGGCATGTCCTCCGGTGTGGTGGACGTGGAGTGGTCTCCGGCCATCCCGGCAGAAACACGGAACCTGCTGGAGACGCTGAAGCGCGCCATCATGCGCTATGATTTCAAACCGTTCAGCGGCGTGCTCCACTCGCAGGAGGGAATCATCCAGTCGGATCCGGACAGCCATATGTCCCTCTCCGATATCATCGCCATGGACTGGCTGGCCGACAACGTTATCGGATTTATCCCGGCTGCCAAAGACCTGATGCCGGAAGTTGAGACACAGATTGTCGTCCGGCAGGAGGGCGTGCGCAAGGAGGAAGACTCTGAATGAAGATTGTGGCTATCGCCGACGCCGAATCCTCCGCGCTCTGGAACCACTACAATGAAAATAAACTGACCGACGTGGATCTGATCGTCTCCTGCGGCGATCTGGATCCACGCTATCTGTCCTTTCTGGTCACCTTTGCCAACGTTCCCGTCCTGTATGTACATGGGAACCATGATAATTCTTATGACCGAATCCCGCCGGAAGGCTGCATCTGCATTGATGATCAGGTCTTTGAGTACGGCGGCATCCGTTTCCTGGGTCTTGGCGGCTGCATACCCTATAACGACGGTAAGTATATGTACTCGGAAAAGCAGATGCAGCAGCGGATCCGCAGGGTATCGCGCAAGATCCGGAAACACGGCGGCTTCGATGTGCTGGTCACCCATGCGCCTCTGCGGGGCATCGGCGATGCGGAGGATCTCCCTCACCGCGGCTACGAATCTTTTTTCCCGCTTCTGGACAAGTACCATCCCTCCTATATGCTGCACGGACATGTCCATGTGCAGTATGATTATAAGCTGAAACGGGAAAATGCCTACCAGGACACCACCATTATCAACGCATATGAAAAATATTTTCTGGAGCTCTGAAGTCTGTCCATTGCAGATTGTCAGAGCTTTTCTTATGCTCCTTATTTCCGCCCATCATGCAGAACATCCCACATCTTTCCTCTTCTTTCAACCTACACAGCATTTTCATCATTGAAAGTCTACTATCATTTCACTGCACCATTGTATCTTCTATTTTTCTTTTAAGCCAACATTACTCAGTCACTCAGTACTATCTGCTTCTTCGTTGTCTTCCGCATTCCGTCCAAGATAATCCGCGATTCCCTCATAAACCGCCTCGACAATCTTCTCCTGGTACGCATCATCCGACAGCAAAACCTCCTCCTCCGGATTCGACAGGAATCCACACTCCACGATCACAGTCGGAATCGAAGTCTTTTTCAGAATATAATAGCTCTCGTTTGCCTTGGCAGCACGGGTATTGGAGGGATTCAGATGATCAATCAGGCTTTGCTGCAGTGCCTCCGCCAGCAGCTTTCCCTCTGCGGAATCGCCATAGTAAAACACCTGCGCTCCGCTGACCGCGCTGTCCGTATAACTGTTCTGGTGAATGCTGACCGCCAGCGCCGCATCCGCCCCGTCTATAATTTCCACCCGCTTTTTCAGATCGGAAACCTTGGCACTGGAAGCGCCCTCCTCCGCCAGGCTGACATCGTCCTCACGGGTCATGACCACTTCCATGCCCTGCTCCGTAAGATAATCCCGCAATTGCAGCGCGATTTCCAGATTCAGATCTTTCTCCTCCGTGCCGGAGACACCAACCTTGCCCGGGTCATCTCCGCCGTGGGGCGGTAGTAAGTTGCGGTAATCTGTACCGATACGGTACGTTTGATTTTTCTTAAATGTGCTTCGTAGAAAATTGAAA
>JAJQAD010000183.1 GCA_021204005.1 Clostridiales bacterium | reverse complement strand
CCGGAGATCAGAAAGACGGTCACGGGGCACTTGACGTTGACGGCAAATATTCTGGATAGAAAAACGACTGCAGCGGAGGCCAGAAATGTGGCTTCCGCTGCGGGAACTCCCGCTCGCTGTGTCAGGACATAGATCAGCCAGCCGGTTGTGCCGGTAATTCCGCAGAGAAAATAATACTTTCGGGGTACTCCGAAGAGCAGGGCAAAAGAGACTGTCCCGAAAAACGGTGCAATGATCTGAATCATCCAATATATAATATCCTGTGAATAGCTCATAACCCGACACCTCCCCTCCAAACTGTTGCCAGAGCATAAATACAACGCCGACGCCGATAGCGATGCAGACGAAGACCAGAATCGCGTCCACCATTCGCACAATGCCGGAGATGTAGTTGCGGTCGGCAATATCCCGGATACTGTTGGTAAATGCGACTCCGGGAACCAGAGGTATGATGGAGCCGACTACCATGGCTCCGAGGTTATGTCCCAGTCCGATCCGGTAACACAGCAGACACAGCAGGGTGGCCAGAGCGCCGCCGCAGATATTTTCCGTGATCCGGGACAGGCGAAAGACCGGGATACTGACTTTTAATATAAAGAGGTAGATGAGGAGACCGGCCAATATGGCTGCCGCGGCGTCAGTGAGGTCACCGCCGATCAGCAGGCAGAAGCAGCCTGCGCCGACACCGGAGGCCAGAATCTGCTTCCAATGGGCTTTTCCGGTCATCTCCCGTATTTCCTGCAGTTTTTCTTTTGTCTCGGCCAGGGTATACTTCCCGGCCTCCACATCCCGGGAGAGCTGGTTGATCGCCACCACCTTGTCCAGGGAGGCTGTGTGCATGGGGATATGCTGCACGCGGGCGAAGCTTTTTTTTGTGTCCCTGCTCCAGTGAACTGCCGGTGGTAAAGATGCCGTTGCTCAGGACAAAGACATCCTCGTCCTGCACGCCAAAGTGGCGGCCGATGCGCAGCATGGTCTCCTCCACACGGAAAATTTCCGCGCCATTTTCCAGGAGGATGTGTCCGGCATCCATGGCAACGAGAAGAATGTCGCTGAAGTCGATGTCTTCCGCCTGTGGCCGGGCGGTGTGAATCGTTTGTTCTGTGTTCATGGTAAGCTCCGTTTGTTTTGAATTCATTCCGTTAGTTTTTGTAATAACACGAGAGATATTTCCTGTCAAGAACAATTAAGAAGAAAACTCTGCATGTCCGGATGAGGTTTAGATGGGCAGCTGCGGCAGGGTGAAATTATCATAGATTTTTGTGAAATATGGCGGAGACAGCTTGACATTTTTCTCCGGCACGTCTAAGATAAAGATAACGATACGAAAATAGAAAGCAAAAGAAATCTGAATACATTTGCAGCACTATTGCAGCAGATGTATTTTTGGTATCCAAAAACAATTAATGACTGTGCGGGAATTTTAATTCAGAAACCGGCGGGCATGCACGAAAATGATTTTGCAAGTCAGACAGATTAGAAAAAAAGGAGAGACGAAAATGAAACAGTTTATGGTAAAACCGGAAATATACCGCTATGACACCGCGAAATCTTTTGCGGAGGAGTTTCACATTGGTAAGGATGACCTGATCATCACGAATGAGTACATCTATCAGCCGTACTTTGGCGCACTGAATCTGGAATGTGAAGTTATTTATCAGGAAAAATACGGCGCGGGGGAGCCTTCCGACGATATGGCGGAGGCAATTTATAAGGATATCAAGGGCTATCCGAAGCGGATTATCGCCATCGGCGGCGGCACGGTCATCGACATCAGCAAGCTCTTTGCGCTGAAGAATGTGTCCCCGATTCTGGATCTCTATGACGGAAAGCTGGAGATTGTCAAGGATAAGGAACTGATTCTGGTGCCGACCACCTGCGGTACCGGATCTGAGGTGACCAATATCGCGATTCTGGCGCTGAACAGCCGCGGCACGAAGAAAGGACTGGCGGTGGACGAGATGTACGCGGACAAAGCGGTTCTGATTCCGGAGCTCTTAAAAGGGCTGCCGTTCCGCTTCTTTGCCACCAGCTCTATTGACGCGCTGATTCATGCGATCGAGTCCTCCCTTTCTCCGAAAGGAAACGGTTACACGCGGATGTTCGGTTACAAGGCGATTGAGATGATTTTAAACGGCTACAAGGAAATCAGGGACAATGGACCGGAGGCAAGAATTCCGCTGCTGGAGGATTTCCTCGTTGCATCGAACTACGCAGGAATCGCATTCGGCAATGCCGGCTGCGCCGCGGTGCACGCGCTGAGCTACCCTCTGGGCGCCACCTATCATGTGGCTCACGGCGAGGCCAACTACGCGATGTTTACCGGCGTGATGAACAATTATATGGAGATTAAGACGGACGGTGAGATTGCAAAGCTGAATGCCTTTATCGCGGATATCCTGGGCTGTGAGGCCGGGCAGGTCTTTGAGGAGCTGGAGAAGCTGCTGAATGTCCTGATCCCAAAGAAGCCGCTGCATGAGTACGGCGTCACGGAGCAGGATCTGGTTGACTTTACCGAGTCCGTTATGGTGAACCAGGGGAGACTGATGGCGAATAACTTCGTGGAGCTGGATAAAGAAAGAGTGTACAAGATTTATAAGGAGCTTTATTAACTTCGAAACTGGTCTGCTCATCTCTGTGAAAACAGATGTCAGCTTTGCGTGAAAAAACGTTTTTCGTGTTTATTTACCGCAAAAATACATCTTTTTGGCACTTATATTTTCCGGGAAATGGGTTTAAACTCATGGCATAAAGGTTTAAGTATTTTCAGGGGATGAACAGAACAGGACGATAAGATATGATTCAGGGCAGAGAGGTCACATGGTGATTTCTCTGCTCTTTTACATTTCAGAAGAAATTTTAGAGATTTTCCATTATTATGATGGTGTCGTGGTTTTCTTTCCGGCACGGAGGGATATGCAATGCAGGAAATCAACTGGATTTCAGGAACTCCAATCGGATACAGTGTTTTTGAGGCGGTGTCGCGTTTTACACTGCTCCCGGAAAATGTTCTGGAAATTATTCTCTGCCTGCGGGGCGAAATCTGTTTTTTTGACGGATATGAGGATACATGTCTGCGGGAGGGCGAGTTTATTTCTGTGGACAGCGACGCTTATTATCTGCATGGCGGAAAAAACAATCTGACTGCCTCTCTTTATCTTGATTTAGAACCTTTTTATGAAAAATATCCGTTATACCGGCAATGCGAGTTTATTCTGGAGGGATACGCGGAGAGCAAAAAGACATATCCGACGCTGGCACATATTAATGTACAGGGAATGATTTTAGGAATTCTGTCTTATCTTCTGGAATGGGAGAGGGACGATTTACAGCAGGGTTCTGCGCGGAACCGCCAGGGTGGGAATGCTATGGCAGGGCAGGAAAACGAAGAGAGATTTACAGATTCCGGGGAGAAGAAAGATACTCTCTGTCACATGGCGGATACACTTTTCCTATTTATGGTAAATAAATTTGACGCCCTGTTTTACTGGTCGGGTCACAGTGATTTCAGCGAGAATTACATTGCCCGCTATCATGAGATCAGCTCTTATATCCGGGAGCGGCCCACCGAACATGTCACGCTGTCTGATCTGAGCAGGGAGTTCCATTTGACGGAATCCTATCTCTCCGAGTTTTTGCGAAAATCCGGTCTGAGTTTTAAGGAAATTTTGTTTTATTACCGCTCTAATATCGCGGAGCGGCAGCTGTTGACATCGAATAAGACTATGGCGGAGATTGCCGACCTGTGCGGATTTTCCAATGTGAAAATTTTTACCAGATATTTTAAAAAATGGCATAACTGTACGCCGGGGGAATTCAGAAAAATGTTTACACAGGAAATAGCTGACGATATCAGCTATAAGCACCTGGCGGAAATTGAGGGAGCACTGCAGCATGTATCACTGATTAACCAGCGGATGCGGCTCCTGAGCCGGTTGTAAGCTTTGGATTGTATTGGTGTAAAAGACAGGTAAAAAATCAGATAGATTGAACGCAGACAGAGAAGTCATTGTACACTTTTTCTGTCTGTTTTGTTACTATAAGAATTGCGGAAGAGAGGTGAAAGAATGGATGGCTCAGATCTACCCTTAAAACTGGTATTTTTTATGAAGGTTTATCTCGAAGGTATCTAAAATTCTGACAGGAACCAATTACAGCGTCAACAGACAAAAAGTAAAAGGAGATTGTCATGAATGAAGTGAAAAAGATTCTGGTTTTGGGAACCGGGGCACAGGGTACAACAGTAGCAGAGAGAATGGATGAGGAATCCGGGGTGACAGAGATCCGCTGTGCGGATACTGATCACCGGGCTGTGGATGAACTGGTGAAGATACTGAAAAAAGCGAAAGGCCTCTATGTGGACGCCAACGATGTGGACAGCATCATTGCAGCGGCCGAGGGCGTGGATCTGATTGTCAACGCGCTGCCAATCCGCTTTGCGCCGAATGTTCTGGAAGCTGCTCTGGCAGTGAAGTGCAACTATCAGGATTTCGCGGCAACCGATGTTCTGGATCCCTGGTGGCCAAAGTGCATACAGATGCTGTATGACAATTACGGCAGTCGTTTTGAGGCGATCGGAAAGCTGGCGATCATCGGCACCGGCTCCGCGCCGGGCATGATGTGCGTGGCCGCGCGCAATTCCATGCGGTATCTGGATACCTGCGACGACATCCTGATGATGGTATATGAGGGCGTGGAGGCGAAGCGGTTTCTCCCGTTCTGGTGGTCGCCGTTTACGGCGCTGTCGGATATGACAGACCCCACCTTTGCCCTTAAGGACGGCGTGATTGTGGAGACAAAGCCGCATTCCCTGCCGGTTTACCGGAAGTTCAAGGGATGTGCCAACGATGTGAAGCTGGTGGAGCACGCCCACGACGAGCCGGTCTACATGGGAATCAACAAGGACACGCATTTTAAAGGAGCAAAAAACATTAACTTCAAGTATGGCGGCGTCGGCGTTGAATTTGCCACTCCGCTGTATCGGGCCGGATTGCTGTCCAGGGAGGAGGAAAACTACCACGGACATACGTTTGTTCCGTTTGATGTGGTTCTGGAACATCTGCCCCCGGCGCCAAAATATCGTGAAGAGATAAAAGAGATTCTCGACGAGGGGCTGGTGAAGGATGAGGGAGCCTTTGTGGTGGAGTCTACGGGGACGAAGGATGGTCAGCAGGTCATGGTGGAAACGTATGTGTATTCGCCCGGCTGCAGAGAGTCTTTTGAACGGGCCGGAATCACCGGTGAGATGTACCTGACCGGGCAGTGCGGAGCATTGTTTACTAAAATGTTTGTCCGCGGTCATTATGACCAGGCAGGACTGCTGTCCTCCGATATGCTGACCTTTGATGAGGTCGACGAGTATCTGGCCATGGCGAAAGAGCTGGATATCCGGCTGGAGGTAGAGATAAAAACACATGTAAGTGTTTAAAATTGTTATACGGCGAAAGTCGTGACAGATTTTTATTATAAATTCAGTAAAAAGAGAGCAATGGCGTTCCTGACACGAGGAAATCCCTGCTCTCTTTTATTATATGCGCAGAGGTGGTGCGTAAGGAATATGACAGCTGTGCTGTCCGCACCCCGTGCGGCGGGGTATGAGACAAAAGTCGTCTCCTACCCGATTATAATATGAAAGGAAGGTTGCCAATAATGAAACTTTTAATGATCGGAGCAGGCGGTGTAGGACAGTCAGCGGTAATGCTGATCAAATCAGAGCCAAACGGAGCAAAGTGGCTGGAGAAAATGGTCGTGGCGGATTACGATGCGGCGCGGGCGAAGGAGGTCGTCGCTCTGGCGGACGACCCGCGGTTTATCGCGGAGCAGATTGACGCCGGAAACGGCAAAGCCATCATCGCCATGGTGAAAAAATATGAGTGTGATTTTATTTTGAATCTGGTGGCGCCGAATTTCAACGAGACTATCTTTGACGCGGCTTATGAGGCGGGCACCGGCTATATGGACTGTGCGATGACACTGTCAAAGCGGCATCCGGAGAAGCCCTTTGAATTGCCCTACATCAAGCTTGGTGACTATCAGTTTGAACGGTACGATAAGTGGAAAGAGAAAGGACAGCTTGCTCTGGTGGGTTCCGGCGTGGAGCCCGGTGTGGCGGATGTCTTTGCGAAATACGCCGCGAAGCATATGTTTGACGAGATTGATGAGGTGAATGTCCGGGACGGCGACAACTATGAGGTGCCGGGTGTGGATGTGTCCTTTGGATTTTCTGTCTGGACCACAATCGAGGAGTGCTTAAATCCCCCGATTATCTGGGAAAAGAAAAGGGGCTGGTTTACCACGGAGAATTTCTCGGAGCCGGAGGTCTTCTGTTTCCCCGGCGGGATCGGCGATGTGGAAGTGATCAACGTGGAGCACGAGGAGGTCTGCCTGGTGCCGCGGGTGATTGACTGCAACCGCGTCACTTTCAAATATGGCGTGACGCCCGAATTCCGGACGATGCTGAAAAATCTGGAGAGCCTCGGTATGGCGGAAGCCAACAAAAAGATTAAAGTCGGCAATGCGGAAATCGCACCGCGTGATTTCCTGGTGAAAGTGGCGCCGTCGCCGCTGGAGACCGCGAAGCTTATGGTAGGAAAGGGCTGTGCCGGTACCTGGGTTACCGGTAAGAAAGACGGACTGGACCGTTCGGTCTACCTGTATCAGGTGGCGGACAATCAGGAATGCCTGGCAAAATACGGCACCAACTCCGTGGTGGCGCAGACCGCGGTGGGACCGGTGGTGATGCTGGATCTGATTGCCAATGGTATCTGGAAGGGAGCCGGCGTTTGCGGGCCGGAGACCTTTGACCCGGATCCGTTTGTGGAGAAAATGGCAGTGTACGGGTTTCCCGCAGGCATCCAGGAGAAAGATTCGCCGTACGCGGAGAAGCTGGCCGAGGAAGCAATCTTAGAAGAACTGACAGCGTAGAAAAAATACTTTTCAGGAGGAATGCACATGGAAAAAAAGGAAACCATGGTTGAATTGCAGCATGTCACCAAAGCATTTGGAGAATTTGTCGCAGTGGAAGATTTCAACCTGGAAGTAAAAAAAGGAGAGTTTGTCACATTCCTGGGACCGTCCGGGTGCGGCAAGACCACAACGCTGCGCATGATCGCGGGGTTTGAACTCCCGACAGAGGGGACGATCCTCCTGGACGGGAAGGATATCAGCATGCTCCCGCCCTACCAGAGACCGATCAATACGGTGTTTCAGCGCTATGCCCTGTTCACCCATCTGGATGTGTTTGAAAATATTTCTTTCGGTCTGAAACTGAAGAAGCTGCCGAAAGAGGAGATTATTAAAAAGGTGCGGCGGGTTCTGGAAATGGTGGACCTGGCGGGGTTTGAAAAGCGTAAGGTCGCAACGCTTTCCGGCGGGCAGCAGCAGAGGATTGCGATCGCCCGTGCGCTGGTGAATGAGCCCGAGATCCTTCTGCTGGATGAGCCTTTGGGCGCACTGGACCTGAAAATGCGCAAAGAGATGCAGCTAGAATTGAAAGAGATGCATCAGAAGCTGGGGATTACATTTATCTATGTCACCCATGATCAGGAGGAAGCTCTTACCATGTCGGATAAGATCGTGGTCATGTCCGATGGTGAGATTCAGCAGGTGGGTACGCCGGAGGAGATATACAACGAACCGTCGAACGCCTTTGTGGCGGATTTTATCGGCGAGAGCAACCTCTACAGCGGCATCATGAACGGGGATAAAATCGTCCATTTCTGCGGTACGGACTTTGCCTGTCTGGATGATTACGAGCTGGGTACGCCGGTGGATGTGGTGATCCGGCCGGAGGACGTGATGATTACGGATCCGTCAAAAGGGCAGCTTAAGGGCGTTGTGGATTCGGTGATCTTTAAGGGAATCCATTATGAGATTACGGTGTTGTCCGGAAAAAATGAGGTGGTCATCCAGTCTACGAAAAATGTGAAAGCGGGAACCACGGTTGGCATCGGGGTGGAGCCGGACGGGATTCATGTCATGCCGGTGGATGTCATGCGAAACAGGTATGAGTGCCCGGTGAATGAGCGGTACCAGGTGGATTTCCTGCGTATGCCGGTGGACTGTGATTTCACTGCATTGTATCCGGGATCTGTGATGAAGGACGGCAGGCTGCTTGACGCTCAGGGCGAGACAATCGCGCCGGAGAAGATTCGAGTCATGGTCTCCGTGGAACCCCAGGATGTCTATATGAGCGACGACCTGGAGATCGGCATTGCGGTGGGCAACATCATCCAGCTGATCTATAAGGGCGACCATTACCAGTATATCGTCCGTTCGGACGAGGAGGATGACTTTGTGGTGGACGATCCGGATCTGTGGAATATGGACGACCGGGTCAGCATCAGCGTGGATCCGAAGCGGGTCCAGGTGGAACTCAAAAAATAGAAGGGAGGAACCGTAACCATGAAAAAAGCCGGTTTTTCCAGAAAACAGCTGGGGATTCCCTATCTGATTTTTCTGCTTGCCTTTGTGGTGGCGCCTCTGCTGGTCATTGTGTATTACGCGTTTACCAACGGGAGCGGACAGTTCTCGCTGCAGAATCTCATTGACTTTTTTACAAACCGCAACACAATCGGGACGCTGGTGTACAGCGCGATTATTTCTGTGCTGACCACGCTGGTCTGCCTGCTGATCGCCTATCCCACAGCATACATTCTCGCGCGGGGAAAGTGGAAAAAGAACACATCCCTGATTATGATTTTTGTGATGCCCATGTGGATCAACTTTACGCTGCGCATTACGGCGCTGAAGGAAGTATTGACG
Source organism: Clostridiales bacterium (assembly GCA_021204005.1). Taxonomy (GTDB): domain Bacteria; phylum Bacillota; class Clostridia; order Lachnospirales; family Lachnospiraceae; genus Eubacterium_I. The sequence continues at coordinate 15,283 of JAJQAD010000183.1, read as the reverse complement.
GCAATCGAGGGGAATATGGCATTTTTCCCTATGGTCAACACAATCATCGGTATGACCTATGATTTTCTGCCGTTTATGATTCTGCCGATATATAACCAGCTGGCGAAACTCGACGACGGTGTGATGGAGGCGGCAGCGGATTTGGGAGCCACGCCGCGGCAGTGTTTTTTCAAGGTGGCATTGCCGCTGTCCGTGCCCGGAATTATCAGCGGTGTGATGATGGTGTTCCTGCCGGCCATGACCAATTACGTGGTCCTGGATATGCTGTACAACAGCACCTATATCATGGGCAGCCTGATCGGCAGCTATTTCAGCGTGGAGAACTGGAACAACGGTTCCATGATCTCCCTGGTGCTGCTGGCGATTATCTTTATCGTATCCGGATGCCTGAATAAATACGGGGATGCGGAGGCTTCTGAGAGAGGAGGTGCGGTCTTTTGAACAAGAGAAAATACGGACAGACGATTTTCCTGGCGCTGGTGCTTTGCTTTATTTACCTGCCGATCGTGATTCTGACGGTGTACAGCTTCACGGATTCGGCGCAGATCGGGAGAATTCACGCCTTCTCCATGCAAAATTATATTACGCTGTTCACATCGGAGGAGCTGCTGGTGATGATCCGGGGCACCGTGGTGCTGGCCGTGGTGACATCTGCTATCTCCACTGTGCTGGGGACGCTGGGAGCCATCGGTGCCTACTATTCGAAAAAAGGTCCGGCGTCGGTAATCCGCACGATTAACCAGATTCCGGTGGTCAACGCCGAGGTGGTGACGGGTTTTTCCATCTGTATTCTGCTGATTGTTGTGCTGGGTGTCAGCCGGGATACCTTTATCCCAATTGTGGTCGGATATGTCGTACTCTGCTCACCCTTTGTGTATCTCTCGGTCATACCGAAGTTAAAACAGATGGACGACAATCTCTATGAGGCGGCGCTGGATCTGGGCGCACGGCCGTTTTATGCGCTGCGCCGGGTGCTGATCCCGCAGATTATGCCGGGTATCGTCTCCGGGTTTATGCTGTCCATCACATTGGCGCTGGATGATTATTTCATCGCCACTTACACGAAGCCATCCACCTTTGATACGATCAGCACCTACGTGGTCAATGCCACCAGGGGTGCGCAGACCAATATCAAGACGGCGCTGTGGGCCCTGTCCACGATCATTTTTGTCATCGTGATTCTGGTGGTTGCCGGCATGAACCGGTCCGCGGCAAAACAGGAAGAGGGGCGGTGAGGATGATGGTGAGATGGAACAGAAAAATAATGCGCGGCTGTCTGATTTTCAGTCTGGCAGGCTGTCTGGTATTTCTGTCGGCGGGGAGTGAGGTGACCGCGCTGGCTGCGGCAGAATCAGCGGAAGAGGAAATCGTGGAAGAGGAAATGACAGAAGCGGAATCAACCGCCGCGGAAGCAGAGGACGATACAGAAACTTCCGACAGTTCGGACACGATCGTTCTGCGAATCTGCAACTGGGAGGAGTATATCGACGAGGGCGACTGGGACGACGAGGAAGTCATTGAGCTGGACAATGGTGTTTCAATTTTTGGCGAAAACAGCATGATTGAGGATTTTGAGGAGTGGTATTATGAGACCTACGGTCAGAAGGTGGAGGTAGAGTATTCCTGCTTTGGTACTAATGAAGAACTCTACACACTGATGAGCCTTGGCAACGAATACGATCTCGTCTGCCCTTCCGATTATATGTTTATGAAGCTTATTGCAGAGGATAAAGTTCTGGCATACTCCGACGAATTTTTTGATACCTCCGTCGAGACCAATTATTATATCAATAACGTGTCACCGTATATTAAAAATATCTATGACACCAATGAGATTAACAGCGAGGCGTGGAGCAAATATGCGGCGGGTTATATGTGGGGTATCACCGGCATGGTGTATGACCCGGAGGAAGTGACGGCGGAGGAGATGAGTTCTCTCTCCATTCTGCTTAGCGATGATTACAGCAAGCAGATCAGCATCAAGGACAGCTCCAGAGATTCCTACTTTATGGCTCTCGCCATCTACAAACAGGAGCTGCTCTGCTCGGAAGAATTCCGGCAGTCGGAGGATTACAGCGAGCGTCTCCAGGAGGAGATGAATGACGTCAGCTCCGAGACGATTGCCGGTGTGGAGGAGATTCTGACGCAGATCAGCCGGAACGCGTATTCGTTTGAGACGGACAGCGGAAAGGCGGACATTGTCGCCGGAAAAATCGTCGGCAACTACCAGTGGTCCGGTGATGCGGTATACTCTATGGATCAGGCGGAGGAGGATGATGTCTATCTGGAGTTTGCGGTCCCGGAAGAGTGTACGAATATCTGGATGGACGGCTGGGTGATGTTAAAGGACGGGATTGGCGATGATGCGGCGAAGCAGCAGGCGGCGGAAGCCTTTGTCAACTTCATTTCTATGCCGGAAAATGCGGTGCGGAACATGTATTATATCGGATATACCTCCGTCATTGCCGGAAACGAGGACAACACGACGATGTATGAGTACGCGAATTGGTGTTACGCCTCGGAGGACGAGGAGGACGTCGTGGAATATCCTCTGGGCTATTTCTTCAGCGGTGACAATGCGGATGAGGACTATGTGGTTCTGGTCGACGAGGAGGAGGCTTCCAGGCAGATTTTTGCCCAGTATCCCACGGAAGAAGTGCTGCAACGGGCGACGATCATGGAATACTATTCCACAGAAAAAATGTCTGAGTTAAACCAGATGTGGATCAATATCCGTTGCTTCCATGTTTTGGATTATCCCATCGGGGTCTGGGTGGCAATCCTCGCGGCCGTGGCTGTGGTTGTGCTGCTCTGCCTGAGAAAGAGATATGTACGCATGCATCAATATGAGCGATAAGCGACGAGTATGCAGGTTGTCTTCGTGTTGTTGACTGCTGGCAGTCATAAGACACGGAGGCGAGCTGCATAAGAGTGCAACGGACACCGAGAAACGCAGGGCGTTTCGAGGTGAGTCGTCGCTAATCGCGGGGCAGAGGGAAACGAGTGCTGTTCCCTGCTGGCAGGGAAAAGGTGCTGGACGGAGCCGGGTTGGAGTAGGAATCCTACTAAAGCTGTAAAAAATCAAATATAGTGGGTAAAAAAGGAGACGGTGACCCACAAAAAATTGAAACAGAAAAATAGTATGTTTGAAAAGAGAAAAAGAACCCACAAAAAGGATAAAAAATTGAAATCAGTAGGAATAAGAAATCTCAAAAGACCCACAAAAAAATAAAAAGTAATAATGTGTGGGTAAAAGAGATTCCTTAAGACCCACAGAAATGATAAAAAGTAGGATTCAGTAGGCTACCGAAGTAGGGATTTAAAAAAGGTAGCACATTAGATACTCACAATTTAATAGTTGGATCATGAGGTGAATAAGTATGGGAACAAAATTGAATTACATCGCCGGTGAGTGGACACCCTCCGCTTCCGGCAAGACAAAAGACATCATCAACCCCGCCACAGGCGAAGTGATCTGCGCGATGACAGACAGCGCGCCAGAGGATACGGAGCGGGCGATCGCGGCGGCAAAAAAGTCTTTTTATAAGACCAGAGAGTGGAGGGATGCGGACGTTCAGGAACGCGCGGATAAGATTCTGGAAATCGCCGGTTTGATGGAAAAATATAAGGACGAGCTGGCCCGGCTAGATACGATGGACAATGGAAAACCGCTGCGGGAGTCCGAGGCGGACGTGGATGACGCGATTCATTGTTTCCGTTATTATGCGGGGATGATCCAGGCGCCGTCCGGCGTGACGATGGATGTGCCTGGAGGGTTCGGTCCTATGTATACGCACACGATCAAGGAGCCAGTGGGCGTCTGCGGATTGATTACGCCGTGGAATTATCCGATTCTGATGGCGACCTGGAAGCTGGCGCCGGCGATTGCGGCGGGCAACAGTATCATTTTCAAGCCGAGCTCCGACTGCCCGCTCTCTGCGGTGAGATTGTTTGAAATTTTTGAGGAGGCGGGTATGCCGGCGGGTTCGGTTAATCTGGTGCTGGGTTCAGGCGCGAATGTGGGGCATATTCTTGCGGCAAGCAAAGACGTGGATATGGTGACCTTTACCGGTTCCACGGCGGTCGGACAGAGTATCATGGCAGACGCGGTGGCGAATGTTAAGAAAATCGGCCTGGAGCTGGGAGGGAAATCCCCCAATATCATTTTTGCGGATTGCGATCTGGAGGGCGCCGTGGAGTGGGCCATGGTGGGAACTTTCTTCAATCAGGGACAGGTGTGCTCCGCCTGCGCGCGGATTTATGTGGAGGAGAGTATTCATGATAAGTTCGTAGCGCGCCTGAAGGAGAAAGCGGAGGCTATGACTATCGGAAACGGCATGGACAATCCGGATATCGGACCGGTTGTCTCCGAGGCACAGATGCAAAAAGTGCTGCGTTATATTGAGACCGGAAAGAACGAAGGGGCGACCCTTGTGACCGGCGGATACCGTTACACGGAGGGAGACTGCGCGAAAGGGTACTTTATCAAGCCCACGATCTTTGACCACTGCACGCAGGATATGACCATTATGAGGGAAGAAATCTTCGGACCGGTCGCATGCATCAGCACGTTTCAGTCGGAGGAAGAGGCGATAGAGCTGGCAAACGACACAAATTATGGCCTGGCGGGGACGGTCTGTTCTCTGAACATTGCCCGGGCAATCCGTGTCATGAAAGAAATCCGTGCCGGTATTATGTGGATTAACTGCAACCAGCCCACCTATACGGCGGCGCCGTGGGGCGGTTATAAGATGAGCGGTTTCGGCAGGGAGCTGGGGGTCAACGGTCTGGACGAGTATACGGAGACGAAACAGGTTAATATCGCTCTGGATTCGGGTCCGATCGGTTGGTATGAGAATTAAAGCGAACCCATGATGTGCCGTAGCACAAAAAAGAATGTGCTGGCGTTTCTTGCGGGTCTGAGAGTAATTGCATAAAATAAATCATAGTATTATATATGGAAAAGAGGGAGGCTTGTATCATGGATGCAGCAAAAATTACAGAGACACAGAAAAACTATGTGCTCCAGTCCTGGAGCAAACAGGCGGGCATCAATCCGCTGCCGGTAGAAAAGGCGGAAGGAATCTACTTTTATGATTATGACGGGAACCGTTATGCGGATATGTCCGCCCAACTGGTCAACCTGAATCTGGGATTTGGAAATAAAGCCATTGCGGATGCCATCAAAGAGCAGGCAGACCGCTATTGTTTTGTCGGACCTTCCTACGGTTCGGATGTCAGGGCACTGCTGGGTGAGAAAATCATATCCATGATGCCGGAAGGTTTCGGCAAGGTGTTTTTTACGAATGCGGGCGCAGACGCGAATGAGAACGCGGTAAAGATCGCGCGGATGTATACCGGAAAGAATAAAATTTTCAGCCGCTATCGCAGCTATCATGGGTCTTCTTTCGGAGCCGGCAATCTGACCGGCGAGCCGAGACGCTATGCTCTGGAACCGGGCGTCCCCGGATTCATCAAATTTATGGATCCGTATATTTATCGTGAGGCAGTGGATTTTACATCCGAGGAAGAAGCTGCCAGATATTACCTGACTAAGCTGGAGGAGCAGATTCAGTATGAAGGCCCCCAGACCATTGCAGCGATTGTGATGGAGACAATTACGGGTTCCAACGGCGTCATCATTCCGCCGAAGGGGTATTTGCCGGGTGTGCGGGCACTCTGCGATAAATATGACATCCTTATGGTCTGCGATGAAGTCATGGCGGGCTGGTATCGAACCGGAAAGGCTTTTGCCTTTATGAATTTTGATGTGGTGCCGGATATTGTTACGTTTGCCAAAGGAGTAACCTGCGGTTATGTGCCGCTGGGCGGCGTCATCGTTTCCTCAAAAATCGCGGCGTACTTTGACGACAACGTGCTCTCCTGCGGACTGACCTACAGCGGCCACCCTTTGGCCTGTGCGGCGGGCGTCGCCTGTGTCGGACAGTACGATGAGCTGGGCATCGAGGAAAACGTGGCAAAATCCGGTGCGGTTCTGGCAGAGATTCTTGATAGCTATGTGGATAAATATGCCTGTGTCGGTGAGGTGCGGCACATCGGTCTGTTTTCCGCCATCGAACTGGTGAAAGACAAGGAGACAAAAGAGCCCATGGTTCCCTACGGAAAAGACCCGGAGGGAGTGATGGGAAAAATCATTGGTTTGCTAAAAGAGCGCCGCTTCATGACCTATTCTCATGAAAATATGATTCTGATCTGCCCGCCGCTGATTATCACGGAAGAGCAGGTGCGGGAAGAGATGGCCAAGATGGATGAGGTGCTGGCAATCGTAGATGATAAGATACTTGGCATTTAACATACAAATCTTAAAATAATCGAATTGTAGTATATTCCATTTTGATAACACAATTCAGAATATTTAACGCAGACAATTTTTCACTGTGCACTGTGAGTTTTATAGAAAAATATGTTCTTATTTTTTCAATAAACAGGAGGACAACTCATGCAAATTTTAAAAGACTACATAGGCGGCGCCTGGGTGGAGAACACCGGCGGCCGCTATATGGACGTAACCAATCCCTCCACAGGGGAAGTCATCGCGCAGGTGCCGGTGACGACATCCGGACACATGGAGGACACGATTGCCTCGGCGAAGGAGGCGTTTAAGACCTGGTCGCGGATCCCGATGACACAGAAAGTACAGTATCTGTTTACTTTCCGCAATGAGCTGGTGGCGAGGAAAGAGGAGTTTGCGAAACTCATTGCCACTGATCAGGGCAAGCATTACACGGACGCTTTGGCCGAGATGGACCGGATCATCCAGTCCACCGAGACTTGCTGCGGTTTTCCGCTGATTATGCGCGGCGACAAAATTATGGTGAGCACACGGGTGGAGGCGGAAATCCGCAGAGAACCCATCGGTGTGATCGGTGCGCTGGCGCCCTTTAACTTCCCGGCGCTGGTCTGCGGCTGGTTCGTTCCCTTTGCTCTGGTAACCGGCAACACGATGGTTTTCAAGGCATCGGAGCAGAGCCCCATGTTTATGCAGGCCATCGCGGATGTCTTTGACCGGATGGGACTTCCGGCTGGAGTTTTTAACCTTGTTAACGGCGACGCACCGGTGGTGACGCAGATGCTGGAGAGCCCGGATATCGCGGCTATGGCGTTTGTGGGCTCCTCAAAAGTAGGGCAGATTATTGCTGAGGGCTGTGCAAAGACAAACAAAAAGTCCATGATTCTTGCCGGTGCGAAAAACACTGCTATCGTGGAGCAGTCGGTGAATATTTCCGGTTTTGTGAAAAATTTCAAAAACGCCTGCTTCGGCGCGGCGGGACAGCGGTGTATGGCAGCAGCAAATATTGTTGTGGAAGAGGCGGTCTATGACAGCGTAAGGGCAGCTATGATTCGAGCGGCGGAGGAGACTGCGGTGGGAGACGCCAATGACTTAAATGTATATATGGGTCCGGTGATTTCTAAGGCAGCCGTAGAGCGGATCCACGGGTTTATCGAGCGCGCGGAAGCGGAAGGCGGAAAGGTGATTGTAGACGGCAGGAATATCCGGGAGAAACTGCCGGAGGCAAACAAAAACGGCTTCTTCGTGGGACCTACCATTATTGAGGGCGTGACGAAAGATTTTGAAATCGCAAAGGAGGAAGTTTTCGGTCCGGTGGTTGCCCTTATCAAAGTAAAGAGCTATAAAGAAGGAATTGACCTGATCAATGAGTCCGTTTACGGAAACGGCGGCAGCATTTTCACGGAGTCCGGCATCGTAGCGCAGGATTTCCTGATCAACACAAATTCCGGTATGATCGGCGTCAATATCGGCGTTCCGGCCTCTATGCCGTACCTTCCATTCGGCGGTACCAAGGGTTCGCTGATGGGAGGTCAGTATAAAGCGCAGATTTCTGATGCGCTGGAGTTCTTTACCAAACGGAAAGCCTGTACGATTCAGTATTTCGGACCGGAGGATGTAGACTGGACAAAAGACTATATTTCGGAATTCAACGTAAATGAGACGAAGTGATAGCCTGATTTTATAAGAATATGTGACGGGCTGCAGAATTAACCTGAATTATTCACGGCGATCTGATTTTTCCATTTCCATATACCAGACGCCGATGTGCCAAAAAACTGCATAAAGCGAACGATTTTGCCTCAAATTTATTGCCTGCCTTATAAAAAAGGGCAGACTCCCCCTGTAGCAGGAAACACATTCGCATTCACTGCCATGGAGTTGCTGCTCACGGAGGCAAAATCAAATCCGCTTTTTCCTTCTTTGATGTAGTTTTCCATCTTGCCCCTGCCGCAGTAGAACTGGGTCACCTGGTATGGCGCTGAGTCCATCGTTATGACTATAAAAGTGTACATATGCACCATTTGGCCATATGGTTTAGACTACAATCGGGCGTTAATTGAATATAGCAAACAGATTTATGAAAAATTATACTATTAAGTGTAAATTAAATCAACCATTTACAGAAAGGAGCAGGGAAGATGAGGATCATGAAAAAGATTGGAATAACCGTGCTTGTGATTCTATTAGCGGTTGCCGTTATTCTTGTATCAGTACTGTTTATCATTCCATCCGTAAAAATCAGCAGGATGGAAAAGCTGTCTATGGATGACTCGGCTACCGCGCAATATAATGTCGGCATGCCGGATGAAGATACGATTTATGGCTGGGCGACAGATCTGGTGGATATGGGAGTCCGGTTACCTGGAACGGAGGCAGGTGAGGAAGCGAGGGCTTATGTTCTGGAAAAATTTGAAGAGCTGGGCCTTGAAGATGTCACTGTGATTCCGGCAAAGACCTCTCTTTACACCTGCGATGCGTGCTCGCTTGCGGTGGATGGGGAGAATCTGGAATGCCAGTATATCACCTACACCTGCACGGACGGGACATACACGGACTTTGACGTTTCGGAAGAAGCAGAGCTGGTCTATGTGGGAAGCAAAACGGACGCAAACATAGATGTGGAGGGTAAAATTGTCGTGGCGGATATTTCTTTTCAGTCGATTCCTTACATCGCGGCCAAACTGATCTCGAAGCTTTTCTATGATCCGGACAATACGCTGTCTCTGCTTGGCTCGAAGCAAGTTACCTATCTGACGGAATCTTTTTACGAAGGATATTTCAATTATACGGATAAAGGCGCTGCAGGTTATATCGGGATTCTGACTGACTATTACGACAGCTGTGCATATTTTGCTGAGGATTACACTTACCTTGGCGACATGACAATCCCCGGGGTTTTCGTGAGCAACAGCACCGGAGATGTGATTAAGGACATGATAAATAATTCCGATGACAGCACGACTGCAACTCTTACAATGAGCGGTTCACTCGAAGAAGTGGATTCCGGTGCCGTGATTGGGTACCTACCGGGCAATTCCGAGGAAACGATTATGGTACAGTCCCATTATGATTCCATTACAACAGGTGCGGTGGAGGATGCCTCCGGCACAGCCTGCCTTCTGGCAATGGCAGATTTTTACTCCCAGATTCCGGAGGAAGACCGGAAAAAGACGCTGGTGTTTGTTGCCATGGATTCTCATTTCAGCGATTACACGACACATGACGCGGTAGTGGCAGAATTGTTCGGGGAAGACTGCAGTATCGTCGCAAATCTCTGCGTGGAGCATATCGCAAAAGAGTATACTGTCACTTCGGACGGAAGCCTGGAGGAAACCGGAGAGATTGACCCGCGAATCTTCTTTGTCAGTGGCAGCGACGCACTGATACAGGTTGTGAATGAGGAAATCGTGAGACATGGGCTTGAGCGGTCGCTTGTCTTAGGCGCAACGCTGTTAGGCGAGGATGTCTTTACGGATGCCAACGATTTTTATCAGCAGGGGATTGCTCTGGTCAGCCTGATCAGCGCGCCGATTTACCTGTACGATATGATTGATACCGCGGACAAGATTGAGAAGGATGCGCTGGTGCCTACGGTGGAGACGCTGTCGGATATCCTGTGGAGGTTGTCGGAGATGCCCGGGGAGGAATTGCAGGAGGAATAAAACAGGTATTCTGGACGGATGCAGCGGTTGGCTTCGATATATTTTAAGCCAACCGCTGCATCCTACCCGAACAGAATGGCAAATTTTCATTCAAATATATATGTCAATAATTATGTGGAGGAAGCGTATGGTAAAAATTAAGAAAGGAAGAAAAAGACGAATTATCATCCTTGTGATTATATGTTGCGTTTTCACTGTCGGCGCCGGAGGGCTTCGGCTCTGGCTGCATCAGGACAATTCGATTTCCATGTCGCTGGCGTCTTCGAGCACGGAGAAGGTGAGCGAGCCGTTCAATTACAGTGGGTATTCGACGGCGGAGTACAGCTCGTACACGAAGACATCGGAGTATGTGGAGATGTCGGACGGCGTAAAGATTGCCGTGGATATTTATCTCCCGGCGGACGGGCCGGAGGATGATACGGGTTCTTATCCGGTGGTTTTTCAGTATACGCCGTATGGGCGGGCCTATGTTATCCCGGGGGAAATGAGTCTGCTGGATAGGATGAAAATGAAGATTGGTGTCGGAATCGGGATCGGAACCGCTGATCACATTATGGATCGGGCAAATTCGCACGATAGTGTTTACGGTTCCAGCGATACGATTGTTCAGACCCTGTTGTCTTATGGCTATGCTTATGTATGTGCGGATATCCGCGGGACGGGAGCCTCCTATGGCGTCAAGATTGATTTCATGCCGGAGATCGGAACCGACGGAGCGGAACTTATTGACTGGATCGCCGATCAGGACTGGTCAGATGGAAATGTCGGTATGTTCGGCGGCTCATATCTCGGATATTCCCAGCTGGTGACAGCAGCGCAGGCTCCGGAGGCATTGAAAGCGATTTTCCCGGAAGTGGTGGCTATGGACGGGTTCAGCACGGAAATGCGCCCCGGCGGGGTATTCTGTGAATTGTACTCCTCGGAGGATATTCAGACGTTGTATGAGATGAATAATTATCTTCCGGACGAGTATGTATATCCCACAGCACCGGTTGTGGATGAGGATGGCGACGGGGAATTATGGGATGAGGTTCCGTTGGATCTGGACGGCGACGGGGATTTTCTGGATGATTACAATTATCCGGAAGATCCGGATGATGAACCGCAGTATGCGGACGGGAATTCCCGGGAACATATTTATTATCTTGCTACTTATGAGCATAAATCCAATGTGCCATATAATACCTTAGGTTCTCTGGTGGAGTATATTGATTCGGATGTGGAACTGGGCAGCGGGGAGCATTCCCTGACAATAAGCGCTTACGAAGTCAGTCCATCAGCTTATATCGCGGATATCATGGATACCGATATCGCCATCTATAACCATGGGAGCTGGATGGACACGTTCATCACCAGTACGACTGAGTTATACAATACCATGATGTCCACCAACAGTTCCAAAATGATTATCGATCCGGGATATCATGAAACAGAATCTCCGTTCTGGGAATACTGTGGAGAGGACGAGGAAAGTTCCATGGAAGCATACGCCATCGAACTGGTGCGTTTTTATGACTGCTATCTGAAAGGGATTGAGAATGGAATCGATACGGAGTCGCCGATTTATCTTTATAACATGAACGGAGACGGCTGGCGGTTCGAGGATGAGTTCCCGCTTGCCAGACAGGTGGAAACGGATTACTATTTTGCCCAGGACGGCATTCTGACAACGGAGCTTAGCACGGTAGAGACAGGGGAGGATGATTATCAGGTAGATCTGACGCAGGATTCCAGTTGGGCGTTCGAGTGGTACGATTACGGCGTATCCCGCTACGTGATGGCCGCTCCGGATGAAGTGCCGGATCGGACAGAGATGGATGAGATCTGCCTCACCTATACGACGGAGGCTGTCACGGAGGACACCGAGGTTACCGGGTACCCGGTCATCACATTTTATGCTTCCAGCACCTCCGACGACGCGGATTTTTACGTATATATGGAGGATGTGGATGAGGGCGGCAACGCAATTCTTGTGACGGAGGGTGTGCTGACGGCCGGATTTGCCGCGACCTACGACAATGATACGATGATTCAGGGCGGAACGGATATCGATGTGCTGCCGGATCTGATCTGGCACGGGTTTGAAGAAGAGCAATATGTTTCGGATATTTTTGCGGACGACGCGATCGTAGAACTTGCGATCACGCTTTTCCCCACCTCGTGGACATTTTTAGATGGGCACAGCATCCGCATTTCCATCGCCTGTGCGAATTCACCGACGTTTGCGACTAACAGTGCGTTGAGTGAGGATACAGTGGTGACTGTCTACCGGGATGCAGAACATCAGTCGAAGGTTACGCTGCCGATCATTCCGGAGTAAAATTGCGGATTGCAATGACGTATAAACGGTATCTTTTATGCTGAATTGCGGCAACGGAACTTATAACGCCAAGTATTGAGCACATTTGCCGATTTACATGCCGGCTGAAACCGCTATAAAATTTCTGTAAAATAGTTCACCGCCCGCTGTGTGTAGTCCCGCTCCAGCATCCTTACATGAGATAGAAACTGCGCGTCGTCAAAATATTTTGCCTGCCGCGGACATTTTCGCACACATGCCTGGCACTTGATGCAGACTCCGTTCACTTTCAGGTCCGGAGCGATACTTTCCATCGGGCACACATTCACGCAAATCCCGCAGTGATCACAGATTGTGAAATCTGTCTGCGGCTTTGCTTTCAGGAACTTTGCAGGGGTACCGTCTTCCTGCAGAGGTGTATAATACGCTCCGACTACGGCCTGGTGCCCGGCGAAACCATCCTCAGCAGATTCCGGATTTTGATATTTGCCTCCCTCAATTGACTTTGCAAGGCGTTCCGCAAATGCGCAAATCTCTGCCGCATCCCGTTCATCCGGACGATCCGTCGCAAGGGTCTGTGCAAACGCGTGGCGGCTCACCACCGCCGCGCCTCTGATCGCATGAAATCCACAGTCCCTCATGATCAGGTAAAGCTCTGTCAATGCATCTCCGTAACTGCGATTGCCGTACACAACCACGGGAACCGCCAGGGTATCTTCCCCGGAAAAGCACCGCTTGTAATCCGGCATAATTTTATTCGGCAAACGCCCTGCGTAAACCGGTGAGGCCATGATCACAAGATCCTCTGTCGAAAAACGGTATGTCTTCTCCCTCGCTGATGGCAGGGTAAAATCAATCTCCTCACAGGGGAGCCCCAGCAACCGCCCCAGATTATCTGCTAGCATGATTGCCGCTTTTTTCGTTCCTCCTGTCGGACTGAAGTAAACTGTTATGATGCGTTTTATTATCATTCGTTTCAATTTCTCCTCACATAAATTCTTCTATGTTTTCCTGTGTGTAGCTGGCCTGAATCGGCAGGCCGTTGATTTCTGTAAAATATTCCATTAGATTTCCTTATTCTAAGCGGTTTTTTTTGATTTGCAAAAAAGTTAAATACGATTATGTTTATCCTGAATTATTCACGGCGATCTGATTTTTCCATTTCCATATACCAGACGCCGATGTGCCAAAAAACTGCATAAAGCGAACGATTTTGCTTCAAATTACTGCCTGCCTTATAAAAAAGGGCAGACTCCTCCTATAGCAGGAAACACATTCGCATTTACAGTTTTCAAGGTTCGCCTATACTGCTACGTTAATTGTTACGTCAACTGTGGCCGTAGCTTATGGATATTTTCCAGTGTCTCGTAAAACTCTTTCTTATACGGACAGCTGCTACACAGTTTAAAGTATTTATACCTTGCTGATTTCACCACTCTGGCGGCGATTTTCAGCAATTTCAACCGGATGGTGTCTATCTGCTGCTTACGCATGCTGACAGCCAGTGCCAGCCGTTTGAACCAATCGAATAAGTTGTATGCAAGAACATGTACCTGCAGGCGGTTCGCATTCACTACCATGGAGTTGCTGCTCACGGAGGCAAAAACAAATCCGCTTTTTCCTTCTTTGATGTAGTTTTCCATCTTGCCCCTGCCGCAGTAGAACTGGATCACCTGGTATGGCGCTGAGTCCATCGTTGTGACTATAAAAGTGTACATATGCACCATTTGGCCATATGGTTTTTCTATTTTAAAGACAACCCTGCGCGGATGGTTCCATGTGCCGGCCTGATACATGAATTCGCCGTATTCAACCGCATAGTCGACCTGGTTATGTTTTGTGGCATGGTACAGCGCTTCGTCTTCATCCCGGGCGAGTTTCCGCAGATTGGGGTTCTCTTTGAGACGGATTGCATATTTACAGTCCTTTTCCTCAAGGGTCTCATATAAATCCGGTGAAGCAAACCCGCTGTCGCCACGCAGATACAGGGGCATTTCAGGATACTCCGACCGGTACTCAGCCAGGAGCGGCTCCATGAAATCACCGGCACCGTTGCTGCAATATTTGGCGCCTTCCCGGAGTTCTGCCTTGAGCAGGTCCCCTGTGACGCCATCGTAGCAGAGAAGCGGATGGTAACCATTTGCCTGGTAGTGATAATTGAATCCCCTGCCTTCCTGTTTGCCATAGGCCTCGAAAAGCGTAGTATCAATGTCAAACAGCATGAGTTCCGGTTTTTTGATAGTATAGACAATCTTGCACAATTCATGGTTGATCTGTGCCAGCTGTTCCAATGTATCGGCATCCATACGGTTGTAAAACCGGGAAAGGGTTGGCTGGGATGCCAGGGCATCTTTGTTTAAGATCGCAGTCATGACTGGCTCATTCGTCAGTTCATCTGCGCAGTCATCTTCAAAATAAGCGTTGATGATCTGGTAGATCACCTGCAGGAGGATATCGCCGTCTTTGTGAATGCGGTGCCCGGCTGTATCGTTTGTTTTAAAAAGGTTGTTGATGATCTTGTCAGCACCGATTTTAAACAGGAATTCCTTGAATAAAAGGAGTCCTGCATCGGAGGGCAGGTCGCCTCCGTCAAAATTTATTTTGATTTGGCTATTGCTTTCAAGGCTTAAGGTGTGTAAACTATCCATAGAAAAGACCTCTTTCGCTGGTATTGTTTTTTGTTTGATCACCTTAAATTTTACCACAGAATGCGGTCTTTTTCCATTCACTCAAAAAGTGAAAAGCAATATCCGTTTAAAACATAGTAAATACGCAGTTTTCAGCGGTTCCCGCTGTTATGCCGTGAATAATTCAGGATTAGTTGGGAGAGCAGGACGAAAGGAGATTACAACTCCGGTAGTCCTGCTCTCCTTATTGTACAGAGCTGCGCAGGGAAAGCGGCAGCTGTGCTGTCTGCATCCCGCGCGGCGAGTGTGAGGAAAAGCCGTTTCCTGCCCGATTCGTGAGCGCAAAATATATGTACAATCTACAAGCCGGCTTTCAATAATA